>JAKPPK010000272.1 GCA_029547385.1 Candidatus Latescibacterota bacterium | reverse complement strand
CCCGCCGGTTCAGCTCTATGACATGGATGCGGACCCCGGCGAACAAAACAACCTTCAGGCGGCGCGCCCTGAACTGGTTGCGCAGCTTGTGAGGGCACTGGAAGAGCAGGTATCCGCCGGGCGGTCCACGCCGGGGCCATCGCAGGCAAACGATGTTCCGGTCGATATCTGGAAAGGCGCGATCCCTGGATTGGCCGAGGTGGACGCGTGAGAGCGCTCGGAACGCGTGAAGCGAAGGGAGTCACCATGAGAGACCTGCCACTCACTTCACCGGTGCCGATATCCGACCGTTTCGAAACGTACCAGGCATTCAGCCCTGCGGTACCGGTCTGGTGCATCACACCGCCTCCTCTCGACCGGTGCATTCACCGGTTCTATGACACGAGCCCGGTCAGCCCGTCCGGCAGGTATGTAGCGCTTACCCGCCTGCCGACGGAGGACAGGCCGCCGTACGAGGGGGAACCGGCGGAAATCGTGGTGGTAGATCTGCTCACCGGGGAGTGGAGGGTGGTCGCGCCCACGTTCGGATACGACACGCAACTTGGGGCGCAGGCACAGTGGGGGCGCAGCGACCGGGAGCTGTATTTCAACGACATGGACGTGGAGCACTGGCGGCCGTTCGCCTTCCGGCTGGATCCACTCTCGGGCGAAAGGACGGAGCTCGACGGCACGGTCTACATGGTCTCGCCCGACGGTGCGAAGCTGGCGAGCCCGTGCCTTCTCCGCACCGGCCTCACCCAGGCGGGATACGGCGTAGTCGTACCGCATGTCGCGTTGCCGTTGAACGCCCGTGCGGACGAACACGACGGACTGTTCATCACCCATGCGGACACCGGAAAACGCGAACTGCTGGTTTCCTTCGCGGAGATTTTCGATGCGCTTCCTGAGGTGAGGCGGCCTCTCGAAGGGGAATCCGGCGCCCTGTACGGTTTTCATGTCAAATGGAATCCGCAGGGCACGCGGCTGATGTTCGTCATCCGCTGGCGGCGTGCGGAAGGGTACGGGCGCAAGGAGAGCTCATTCAGGAGAAACCACGTGGTCACCATGAACGCCGATGGGAGTGACATTCGACTCGCCATGCCTGCGGAACTATGGGCGCGGGGCGGCCACCACCCGAACTGGTGTCCCGACGGGGAGCACATCATCCAGAACCTCAACCTGTTCGGAACCGGGCTGCGGTTCGCCTCGTACCGCCATGACGGCACCGACCTCCGTGCGTTTCACACGGAAATCCGTGGCGGCGGCCATCCCACGCTGCATCCGGACAACCGGCACATTCTCACCGATGCGTACACGCGGGAGTACGCGGAATTCGGGGACGGCACCACGCCGCTGCGGTGGATTGACATAGAAAGCGGGCAGGAGACGATGCTTGTGCGCATGCGCACGGTGCCGCTGGTTGAAGGGCCGATGAATTCCCTGCGGGTGGACCCGCACCCGGCATGGGACGGGTCCTTTCGCCGGATTGTGTTCAACGCGTGTCCGGATGGGCGGCGGAAGATATTCGTGGCAGACCTGACATGCAGCGTGTAACGCCCGAATTCTGACCACGTCAGTCTGTTCCGCTTGTCCAGTTCTGGAATTCGCGTATATTTTGCGCGATGAATGCGCCGCAGCAGCGTTGCTTGCCGGCAACGTGCCGGGACCGGTGTTCCGGGACTCTTTTTTGCGCCATCTGGCGGGTGTTTGCAGAGTGGTGAGTTGTGGCGCAGACAACGAGGGAGGGATCGAGCATGCCTGAACGGAAAGCGGTTACACAACTGGCGCGAAAAAAACGCGTCGCACGGCGGGATGTTCTGGACGGCGAGATGCAGGAAGCTATCCGCCGTTTCATTCCCTCCGAGGCCTTCGGGTTGCTGGGCAAAAGCTGCGTTACCGATGTTCGTCCCGGAGACCATGTTGAAAAGACGATGACCATTCTCTTCTCGGATATCAGGGACTTCACCCCGCTTTCCGAGCGAATGAGCCCGGCCGAGAACTTCGACTTCATCAACGCATATTTCCGGCGTATGGAATCGGTGTTCGTTCGGCACAACGGCATCATTGACAAGTACATGGGCGATGCCGTCATGGCGCTGTTTCCCACCAGTCCGGATGACGCGGTCCATTGCGCCCTCGAGATGCTGCAGAGGCTCAGCGGGTTCAACAATGCCCTGAAGAGAAAGAGAGGGCAGGCTCCGATACGGGTCGGCATCGGGCTCAACACCGGGCTTACGATGCTCGGAGTGGTTGGCGGACGCAGCCATCTCGAAAGCACCGTTATCAGCGATGCCGTCAACCTCGCCGCGCGCATCGAGACGCTCACGAAAAGTTACGGGACACCGTTGTTGATCAGCGAGCACACGTACTACGGAGCGCGAAATATCGGCCACCACGACACGCGGTTTGTCGACCGCGTGAAGGTGAAAGGGAAGGAACAGCCGCAGTCTGTGTATGAGGTATTTGATGCCGATCCGCCCCTCCTGCGGGAGGCGAAACGGAGAACCAAGGGGCTGTTTGAGGAGGCGTTGGCGCGGTATCACATGAAAGAGGTTCCCGCCGCCACGGAGCTGCTTGCCCAGTGTCTGGCAGAAGCACTCGACGATACCGCCGCACAGGTCTACCGCGCGCGGTGCGAACGCTTCATGGAAACGGGGGTTCACGAAAGCAGCGGCGAATTTGACCTGATGATCGAGTGGAACCCGGCAGTTGCCGTTGGCTGCGAGGAAATAGATGAGCAGCACCGGGCCCTGTTCGATTTTGTGAAGGGGCTGGTGCAGGCAATCCAGAAGACGCGCAACCTTTCCGAAATCCGGACCGCGATCTCGTTCCTCGACAATTACGTGGCCGAGCATTTCACGGCGGAAGAAAAGCTGATGGCCGAGTATGACTACCCGTTCCTGCCGATGCAGGTTGCCGAACATCAGCGCTTTGTGGACAGGTTCGGGAAATTCAAGGAGGAGATTCGCAAGAACTTCCGCACGCGCAGGAATTTCCTCCTTTTCCATGCGCAGATCCTTCTGATTGACTGGGTGGTGAACCACACCTCGAAGCTCGACCGGCATTTCGGGAGGTATTTGAATCGGCGGGACGCCGAACGGTAGTTCTCGCGCGCAATTCGCAGGGTCATTCAGCAGGCAACACGGAACGCAGAAGGAGGAACGCGTGGGGATCAGTCTCGGGCTCGTGGGTCTTGGTTCGTTTGGCAGTGCGTTCGCGCCGCTTTTCAAGAGCCATCAGGCGGTGGACAGAATTGCGTTCTGCGATCTGAACCCGGCCTCCCTCGCGAAATTCGTCAACGACCCGTTCTACCGTGACAAGTTCGACCCGAAGGATACGTTTGCATCGCTGGACGACATCCTGGCTGCCGACCTTGACGCGCTGGCCATCATCACGCAGCCGCAGCTCCACGCGCCGCAGTGCGTCGCCGCGATGGAAGCGGGCAAACACGTTTACAGCGCGGTTCCGGTGATCTCATTGCCCGATTTCGACGAGATTCTCGAGTGGTGCGACCGGATCATCCGCACATGCGAGAAAACGGGTATGCGGTACATGCTGGGCGAAACCACGGTCTACCGCCCGAAGACGATGTTCTGCCGCCGCATGGCTGACCGGGGCGAGTTCGGAACGTTCGTGTACACGGAGGGTGAATACATCCATGATGTCGACGCGCAATGCAACCTGCGCGACGTGGCGGCAAGCCGGGCGGCAAACCCGAGCGCGGTACCGCGGGGCACAGTGCTCACGACACGAAGCGGAACGGAACCGAAGGGAAGCCCCATGTCGTACCCCACGCATTCGGTAAGCGGACCGGTGCACGTGATGCGCGCGCACGCCGTGAAGGCAAGCGCGATCGGTTTCCGCAACCGCACGGGTGACCCGTATTTCGCGCGGCAGGAGTTCTCCAACGTTGTCGCATTCTACCGGATGAGCAATGGCGCCACGTGCCGGATCTGCGAGTTTCGTGAAGCCCCGGGATATTTCGGGGAC
This sequence comes from Candidatus Latescibacterota bacterium, assembly GCA_029547385.1. Lineage (GTDB taxonomy): Bacteria > Latescibacterota > MWCZ01 > MWCZ01 > MWCZ01 > MWCZ01. The sequence goes on along the minus strand of JAKPPK010000272.1, from coordinate 24,350 downwards.
GATGCCGAAACGTTCCGCATCGCCGGCACGGCAGGCACCTTCAGCAACGGCATGTGGTGGCGCAACGGGCGAACGCAGGCGGGACGCGTGCCTCCGCCCACCTGCCAGACCCCGACCGATGAGGAGATGCGGGACCCGCTGCCCTCCGAAGTGGTGAACGCGTTCAAGCGGGTGGAGTATCGCGGCACGCCGGAGAGCGAACTGGCGCATCTGGACTTCACGCCCACCGGCCACGGTGGCAGCCATCCGTACCTTGTGCACGAGTTCGTCACCGCCGTGGCCGAGAACCGGCAACCCGTCATCAACGCGTGGGAGGCCGCACGCTACATGGCCATGGGCGCGATGGCGCACAAATCCGCGCTGCGGGATGGCGAGTGGCTCGAGGTTCCCGACTGGGGCGACGCGCCCGGGTGAGGGGGTAACTCGGCTGCGGCTGCAGAACCTGGTATTCAAGTTTGGAGCCGAATCTTCAATAACGATGGACCTTTTTCAAGGTTCGACCGGAAGCCACCGCGATCGGATATTCGTGTATCAGGCGTGTCCCGCGACTCTGAACGAGGGGACTGAACCCTTGTAGCGAGACAGGCCGCCGCACGTCCATTCGCAAAAACACTCCGGTCCGCCGGGCTGGTGGGTCACGCTTCGTCGTGACCTCCGCCCTGCACGGCACGGCTCGATGCAAAGAAGAGCGGGCCCCTCCAGAGGCACCAGGTGATGAGCCAGGTAGGGCGACCTGCGTCCAAGGTGGCTTGACGATTTGCGAATACTGGGAGAGGAGAACCATGAAGCAGCTTCAATTGTGCTTGTTGGGGGGCCTGACTATGCTTCTGGCGGGCGTCGCGGATTCGGGAAATGTGCCCGTGACCGATGATTACGCCTCTCCAGTCCTCGACTGGTGGGGAGGGTTCCGGAGGTATTCGGGACCACGTCAATTCGAATCCGCGATACAGAGGGTGGAAGAGAATCAGAAATTCGTTCCAACGGGGGAACTGAGAGCACGGAAGTCCTTCCGCAACTACGTGGTGAAGATATACGGACATGGGTACGGCATATACGACGACGGGGGATCTGTTGAGATCACGCGCAACGGAACACGGGTTTTCGCCGGCCATAGCGGCCGCATCGAGATCGCATGTGTTGATGGAGGCGAAGGAGACACCTGCACAACTACACTCATCGGCAGGGACGTTACGGGGGATGGAATACCGGACCTCGTTCTCACCGGTTATTCAGGAGGCATGCATTGCTGCCACTCGCTTGACTTTTTCGAGCTTGGTTCGCAGTTTCGGCACATCCAATCTGTCTATTCCGATGACGCGCATTTCAGCCGGTTCGTGAACCTCGATGCCGACCCCGCGCTGGAGATTGAAGTGGACGACGCCAGTTACGCCTACGGGCGTGTATGGACCGGGCCCATCTTCAATCCCATCATCTTGAAGTTCCAGAACGGGCAATACCGCATGGCGGGGAATTTGATGCGGAAGCCTCCCATGACCCGGAGGGAATTGGAAACACTTGCCGACTCAGCAAGAGCGTACTCCTATTTGGAGGACGGTTTGAGGCACGATATGTTGAGCCTGATATACACCGGCAATGCGAGGCAAGCCTGGGAGCTTTGCGCTCTCACATGGCCACCCGACGTGGCGGGGCGACAGGCGTTCTTAACGACCTTCGTTACCAATCTGCCCAAAGGGCGCTACTGGCGCGAGCTCCTGGAAATGAACGGCAGGGAGGCTATGCGCGAAGCGATCGGCTGGTTGCCGGGAGAAGAAGACATCCCTCCTTCACTACGAGAATAGTGAAGACCGCACTGTCCAACTCGCGCGGGTGGTCCGGGCTGGCGCAACCCCGAGGAAGCCTGCCGGAGAGGGGAAATGGTGTGGACCCGACGAAGCGGGTCCCTCCAGGGGCATCAGATGATGAACCGGTTAGGGCGGTTCGTCCCCAGACCACCGCGATCTCGTTGGGCCTCCTGTGGGATGTGGTGTTGCGGCGCCCTGCATGCGCGGTTGCGCACGAAACCAATGCCGCCCTACCTTCCTGCAGACTGAGTGGCGTCCGCATCCTCCCCCCAATCTTTGCCTATCTGGCCCCTCTCCCGTATCTTTTTGTCTCCCTTCGCTGACTGCTTCCACATGGAAAAGGGTCTCTCTTGCCAACGCGAATCGCCATTCTGGGCGCCATTGTCTACGACGAAATCATCACGCACGACGGCCAGCACATCGAGTCGTTCGGCGGCATTGTGTATAACGTAGCCGCGCTGTCGTCCTTCATCGAGGACGGCGTCGTCCTGCCCGTCTCCAACGTCGGGTTCGACCGGTACGATCAGGTGCTCGCCCTCATGGCCGGCATGGACCATGTGGATACGAGCCAGCTCCTCCGTACCGACACGCCGTGCACCCACGCAAAACTGATCTACCACGGGTCCAACTACCGCGAGGAAATCGTCCGCCACATGATGCCGCCTTTCAGCGCCCCGCGCATCATCTCGGCAGTGAATGGAGACGCATCCACTCCCGCCGCTGACGGAATCCTGATCAACTTTGTGAACGGCACGGAGCTGGATCTTCCGACGTTGCAGGCTCTCCGGAAGCAGACGAAGGCGCCGCTCTACCTCGACATGCACAACATCATGGTGCGGTTCGACGCCGACGGGAAGAAGCAGTATCTCGATTTCGTCGAGTGGCCGGAATGGGTCGAGCAATTCGATTTCGTGCAGATGAACGAATTCGAATGCGAGAAAGTCCTGCACACCTCGCCCTCATCGCCCAAGGAATTCCTCCACGCCGCGCAGACGGTGCTGGCCGCCGGTGCGGCGGCCGTCGTCATCACCATGGGCCCGGCGGGCGTGGCGCTGGCACACCGTCGTGAGGGGATCGAGTACGGCTGCATTATCCCGGCGGTCACCGTGAAGAACTTCGTGGATGCCACCGGGTGCGGGGACGCGTTCAGCACCGGCACGTTCTGGCATTATCTCCGCACGGGCAATCCGCTCAAAGCCGCCATGGCAGGCACTCTGGTGGGCGCCCTGAACTGCCAAGTGCGCGGCGTCGGCAAGCTGAAACGCGCACGCAACGCCGATCAGCGCATCGCTGAGGTATCACCCCAACTTGCCGACCGCGTCGAGCACGGGTGGCTCGGCGACCGGCTCAACTGAACCATTAACGTGCTGGGGGAGCGAATGAAACGCGCAGAACCCGAAATGGCTGTCCTTGTCCGGCTCGATCTTTCCGGAATCCCGTTCGGCCCCGTCCTCCGGCCGATGGAACCGGTTCCGGAAGCGGAGCGCGGGCTGTTCTCCACATGGGAAACGCCGCTTTCGCCGTGGGGCGGGTTTGACGTCGGTGCCGGGCTTGCCTGCGTGGACGACGCCGGAAGACCGGCGCTCGAGTGTGCCGAAGGTGAACGCCATGAGCGCGCGATCGTTGCGCGGAAAGTCGACCTGCGCGACGGCACCATCGTTGCCGAGGTGAAACCACTCGCTGCGAACGCTCTCCCGAACGATGACAGCCCGGTTCAGACCGAAGCGCTGGCCGGCATCGTGTTCCGCGTGCAGACCTCGCGCGCGTACTACCTGTTCGGCATCCAGGGGAAACGCCGCGTGGTGCTGCTCCGACGGAACGATGACGAGTTTGCCGTGCTTGCGGAACAGTCCATCGCCGCCCCGCAGGACTACGTGACGCTGGAAGTCCGCCTCGACGGTGACTCCATCCGATGCACGTCACCGGAACTCGGCGTGGACATGCAAGTGTGCGACACCGTGTATCACGCGGGAAAGGTGGGTTTCCGATCGGCCAACTCCTCACGCCTGCGGCGGTTCGAAGTATCTCAGACCCCCGGGCAGCGCCGCCGCGATGAATCACGGCACGCGCGTTTCGAAAGAGAAGTTGCCGAACGGGGCGCCGGCATTCCTGACGCAACCCTTGTGCGCACGTATGGCACTGCCGATCTCGGCGGAAGTCCGGTGTTCAGGGACTTCAGCGAACCGGGCCGCTTCGACATCCTTGTGGAAGGCAAGCAGCTCCGCGCGCTCACGCCTGAAGGTGGCCTCATCTGGGAAGTTCCGGAAAGGATCGTTCGGTGCGTCTTCTCGCGGGATTTTGGCCCTGCGGGGCGGCTCATCTATGGCTTCGCGGGCAAACGGGAAGAACGCCGCGCGAAGGACATCGCCGGCGGGGAGAGCGTGCTCACGGTCGAAAACGAGATGGTGGTGATTGAAGGGCGGACGGGAAAGGTCGTGGCCCGCGCTGAACTGCCGCCCAACGTCCCCACGCAGCGCTTTTTTGACTGGTCACCGCGAAGTGCCTCGCTTGCGAACAGCGACGGCACTGATATTGTGCTGCGTGAGTGGCGGGATGACCACGGTGGCGGCGGAATCCGGCTCTGGGCGTACGACCGGGGCCTGAACCTGCTCTGGGAGCACGTCCAGACCGGTGCACACTACGGTCATCACTGGGCGCTGGATTTCTTCGACGTGGACGGAGACGACCGCGAAGAGATGCTGGCCGGCGGCTATCTATACCGCGGCGACGGCACCATTCTGTGGACGCATGACCGCGCGGACGAAATGCAACAGATCCGTGGCGCCGGCCACTACGACGCCGTCGTGATGGGCAACCTCACCGGCGAAGCGGAGGACGACCCGATCGCGTTCCTGTGCGCAGGCAGCGCCGGTGTGTACGTGGTGGATGCCCTTACCGGCGCCACCCGGGTGGTGCACCGAATCGGGCATGCGCAGGGACGGAGTATCGGCAAGTTGCGGCCCGACCTGCCGGGCACCGAAGTGCTGGCGGTTACGAGATGGGGTAACTACGGGATTCTCACGCTCTTCAGCGGGCGTGGTGAACGCTTGTGGACTATTCAGCCGGATTACGTCGGGCAGGGCGCGACGCCCGTAAAGTGGGGCAAAGCGGGCCACCGGCTCATCTGGACGAACACTTCGCGCGACGCGCAGCTCTTTTTCGATGGCTATGGCCGCCTGGTGAAACAGCTCCCGGAGCTGAGTCGCGTGTGGGGCGACCGCATGAACCGTGACGTCGGACGGGGTGGCAGCCCTATCCGCATCGGGACTGACCCGACCGACCTGCTCACCCTCACGGTGGGAGGGGTCGTTCACGTGTTCGGTCCTGCCGAGTAGAGCCCTTCGCGCGAAGCAAGAGTGGTCTCCGGCTGACGCAGAACGCCGGAAGGTTTGTCCGGAGAGGGGAATTCCGGAAATTTGAGTAGTGTGTTCCAACCGCGCGTGCCGTGGTTTTCACGATAGTCGCAATAACGGCCAGAGTCCTCTTCGCGGCCCCTGCTGGCGAGAAACCCTTTTCCTCATGGAGCTGTTCATGCTGCGCAAACATTCCGAGACGATCGTCAACAAGGTGTATCCGGTCCCTGAAACGCCGACGTATCTCCCCGGTTCGGTGATCGAGATCGTGAACCCGGATATCGACCGCGGCCACATCAAACACGCCGTGTTCGATTTCGACGGCACGGTGAGCGTGCTGCGCGAGGGCTGGCCGGATATCATGCTGCCCGTCATGGTGGATGCGATCCGGGGCGACCACCCCGCCACACCCGAAATCGTCGAGCGGTGCAAGAAGTTCATTGACGAGACTACCGGTATCCAGACCTTCTTCCAGATGGAAGGGCTCGTGCACATGGTCGAGGAGTTCGGCCTCGTGCCCAAGGACAAAATCCTCGACGCGTGGGGCTACAAGGCTATTTACAACGAGGCCCTCATGAAACCCGTGCGCGAGCGCATCGCGGCGCTGGAACGCGGCGAGAAGACGCTGGAAGACGTGACGATGTTCGGATCGCGCGAGTTCCTCAAGGCGCTGTACGATCGCGGCGTGCGTATCTACCTCGCCAGTGGTACTGATCAGGAGGACGTGCGCAACGAAGCTCACGCGTGCCAGATTGATCAGTGGGCCACGGGTGGCATCTGGGGCGCTATCAGGAACGTGGATGACTACTCCAAAGACAAAGTGATGAAGGACATTATCTCCCAGAACAACCTGCACGGTGCGGAACTGATGGTGGTGGGGGATGGTCCCGTGGAGATTCGCAACGCGAAGGACAACGGCGCGATCGCGGTGGGCGTGGCGTCTGATGAGGTAGCACGGCGCGGCCTGAACGCGCACAAACGTCAGCGGCTCATCAAGGCAGGCGCCGACATCGTCATTCCCGATTTCCTCGAATGGAAGAAGCTGCTCAACTATCTGTTCAACGAGTAGATCGCTCGAATTCCTGACCGGGTGATGGGGCAGGCTGGTCCGCCCAGAGCGGGCTCGATAGCCTGCCCCGTTTTTTTGCGCGGAGGGAGGCCCCCGCTTCGTCGGGTCCTTCCGGTCAGGCGCTCCCCCCTTCAAACCGCGGCCTCTGCCGGCCGTCGAGTGGCGAACTGGTCGCTGAGCCTCCTCTCGCTGCGCCGAGGCCCACGCGGTCCCTGAGCCTGTAGAAGGGCGCGCAGGAAGCCCGCCGAAGCGCCAGTTCGCTGTATCGAGACGCACCGGCACGCGGTTCGTTGCCAGGGGCGACACCACACAGCCTGGCTCGCAGGGCCGGGCGAGACACGCGTTCTTCTTCTTTCGAATCCTGCCGTGCGCATCGCACCTGTCCGACCGGCCCGGTCATCTCGATACACCGTCCGCACGCGGACGCCACTCGATGACCGGTTGTGTTCCGCGCGTTGTTCTATCTATCGTCTGGATTGACGCGCCTGTGCCACACTGCCGGGTCAGAGCAGCACGCGCCGGACCGCACTCGGTATCGGGAAAGGAGAAGCGCACACCATGACAATCCACGAACGCATCGAATGGCGTGATATCTGGGTTATGGGCGCCGATGACGACACCACGCCCCGCGTGCTCCTTGTGGGCGATTCCATCACCCGCTCCTACTACGACCACGTGCGCGACGCGCTCAACGGCAGGTTCCTCTGTGCTCGGTTGACCACCTCCACCAGCGTCTGCGACGCGGCAATGGAGAAGGAGCTCGCACTCCTGCTGGACGACTACCGGTTCGCCGTGATCCACTTCAACAACGGCCTGCACGGGTTCGGCTACGGTGAAGCGGAGTATGCGGCCGGGCTGGCCCGCGTCCTGGATTTCATCCTGAAACAGAGCCCACAAAGCAGGCTCATCTGGGCTTCCTCCACGCTTTTCCTGCGCACGGATGGATCGGGGGCCCCCGACCCCAGAACGGCACGGGTTCGCGAACGGAACCGGCTCGCCGCGGAACTCGCCGCCGCACGCGGAGTGCCGGTGAACGACCTGTTCTCCCGCGTCATCGACCGCCCCGAACTATTCTCCGGCGACGGCGTGCATCTCAACGAAGCGGGACAACGCATTCTCGGTGCGCAGGTGGTGGAGGCGATCCTGGCGTCGCGGGGCAGGTGAACGGCGTCGCGTTGCTCAGACGCTAACCGTTCCTGTGTCGCCGTATATCTCCATCGTAAGCGCAGGTCGAAAGTGGGAGTGATGAAGGGCGTGACCAAAAAATGGGCTCTCCTTCGCATGCCGTGTGCGGCCGCCCATCGCATGGGTCTGACTGCAGCGGTCGGAAAGGTGGCTCCGGTTGCGGATGGCGCACAGCTGGAAATCCTGACACACCGGACAGGCGCCTGAAGGGAGATGGTCGCTCGATGTTCACGTACGAAAACATTCTCGATCTCGTAGTGAGGTGGGCGGAGGACGCGCTCCCGCAGCAGGTTCTCGATCCCGCGCGCGACGACGATGGCGCATTCATCGCCGGCGGGTGGTGCCTGTGGGAGGTTCGCGGTATTCCAGCGCCCGATGTCTCCAACCACGCCCACGCAATCGCTTGCCTCGCATACGCGTACCTCGCCGTGGGTTCCCGTTACTTCGGCGATGCGGCCATGCTCGACCGTACGCTCCGCGCGATCCGCTTCCTCAGGTCTGCGCAGCGGCCGACCGGGCTCATCGACCTCCCGTCGACGAACTTCGAATCGCCACCCGACACGGCATTCGCGGTTCAATTACTCGCCCCGGTCGTTGAGATGGCGCGGCGGGTTGGCACGCCGGAATCGCTTCGCATCGCGGGCGATCTCGGGGAGTTTATCCGAACGGGAGCGGCAGGCATCGTAGGCCGCGGATTCCACACTGCCAACCACCGATGGGTGATCTCGGCCGCACTCGCTCAGGCAACGTCGCTCTTCCCGGGCCTCGCTCCGGTGGCGATGCCGTACTTTTCCCGCATCATGGCAGAGGGGATCGACCTGAACGAAGACGGGGAGTACACCGAGCGGAGCACGGTCGTCTACAATGCAGTGTGCGATCGGTCCCTCCGGTTCATGGCCGACTACCTCAACCGGCCGGACCTCCTCGCCTTTGTGCGGAAGAATCTCGACTCGATGCTCCGGCTCCTCCATGCAGACGGCACCGCGGTGACAAGCACCTCAGTCCGTGAAGATCGGGGCCGGCGCATCCGTCCGCTCTCGCTTGCCGACTCGTTCTACGACATGGCCCGGCGCGATAAGAACGGCGTCTGGGCGCACGCCGCCGACATGTTGGTCGGAGGTGATTTCGCTGCAGAGGCGCGAGCGTGGCCATTTGATCCGGTCCCAGGCTGGCTCTTCGGTGTCTATGCGCTCCATCCCGAGTACCGGCATGACGCGCTCGGACGGAAACCGTTGCCGGACGAGTATTCGGTCTTCCTGCCCGCAGCGGGGCTCTGGCGCGTGCGGCGCGGTGATCTTTCCGCGACGGCGGCCTCCGGCCATACGACAGCGTTTGCGGTACGGTATGGCGACGTGTCGTTGAAAGCAGTCAAACTGTTCGGCAGTTACATTGTCTCGGCGATCTTCTCGGCGGACGAAATGGCGCCGGATGGGCAGGGAGAGGCCGTCCGCGGGGTTTCGATGCGCCACAGGGGCGACCACCGCAAATTGCCCGGGTATGACCTGCCGCTCAACAGGCCCGTGCCGTACGGGAGCTTCCACGATGTCGCCGCTGAGCGGGCACGCTGGACGCAGCCGCCGATGGACATCGTGCTCGACATCCACGAGGTGCCGGGCGGATTCGACCTCCACGCTCGCACCGAGGGGGGACTCGATCGGATCATGTTCCAGATCGAGTTCTGTTTTGACGGCCCGGGCGAGTGGGAAACCGACGACGCACTCGTCGCCGCGGAGAACGGGCAGGTTGTGTTCCTTAAGGCGGGGTACGGCGTGTTCCATCGAGGGAGGCACGGCTTGCGCATCGGCCCCGGCGCGATCTCGCACCGCGTACCGCAAATGCGGAACACCGAGCCGGAGCCTGATTCCTTCCGTGTGCTTATGACTTTCGTCACACCTGTTGATCATGCGTTTGATATCCGGTACGGCGCATGGTCGATGGCCACAGGGGGGCTTTTGGCGTCGTTCGAGCGGTGATTCCGGCCCCTCCGTTCATCCTGTTGATTTGTTGAATTTCCCGTACGGTTGACGACCTCTGCGCAAAAATGTATCTTCATCGTATCTACACGCGAGCAGGAGGAACGATGAAAGTTGCAGTGCAGAAATGGGGCAACAGCCTCGCTCTCCGTATACCCCGCGCGTTCGCACGTGACGTCGGTGTGACGGCAGGAACCGTGGTGGCAGTTTCCGTCGCCGATGGCAGGCTGATCGCCGAACCGGTCCGCGCCACCAGGGTCAGACTCACCGATCTTCTCCGCGACGTGACACCCGAAAACCTGCACGGCGAAACAGCGACCGGCCCCGCGGTCGGCGTGGAGACGTGGTAGTGGCGGCCGGATATATCCCCGGCCGCGGGGATATCGTCTGGCTGACGTTTTCCCCCCAAGCGGGCCACGAACAGGCCGGACGCCGCCCCGCTCTGGTTATTTCGCCCGAGGCGTACAACCGCGTGGTTGGGCTGGCGTTGTTCTGCCCCGTCACCAGCCAGAGGAAGGGCTACCCGTTCGAGGTTGCCATACCCGACGGCTTGCCCGTCAGCGGCGTTGTGCTGTCGGACCAGATCAAAAGCCTGGACTGGCGGGCTCGTCAGGCGGAGTTCTCCGCGCGCTTGCCGGGCGATGCGATGGCAGAGGTGCTGGCGAAAGTCGGGACGCTGCTTGGCGACGACGAGGACTGATTTCGCAACGCAGAATGAGAGGCCCCGGTGGATTGGTTGAGCCCGCAAGTCTGGCGGCGTGATTCTGACGTTCCCTGCGTGTCACTGGGGCCGCCGGGCGCATTTGACGACGCGCACATCTTCGCGCCGTGCGTCGCGTTCGAGGATGGCCTCTTCCGCATGTGGTACTGCGGTTCACGCGGCACCGTTGAGGGACGCGTGTTCAGAATGGGGTTTGCCACCTCCTTCGACGGTGTCAACTTCACGAAGCACCCCGCGTCGCCTGTGCTGTCATTCGGCGACACGCGGTCCATCCTCACGCCGACCCTTCTGCGGCACCCGGGCGGCTCCCTGTGCCGCGAAGATGGCTGCCTGCGCATGTGGTTTTCAAGCACCGATTTTCCCGCCGGCGACGGCGTGCACACCCTGCACGAAACCACCGGCGTCGACGGCCTGACCTGGTCGCCGCCTTCCAGGCCGCTGCTCCACAACCTGTATGCCCCCACGATCATCAAACAGGACTCCGTCTACCGCATGTGGTATACCGACGTCGTGGCTGACCCGTGGTGCTTTCGCTACGCCGAAAGCGGGGACGGCACCCGGTGGGACGTGGTGCCACAACCGGTCATGGTGCTGGACCAGCCGTGGGAGCACGGGCGGCTCTTCTACCCGACCGTACTGGTTGCCGACGGCCTCCATCTGATGTGGTACGGAAGCTATTCGCATCGCAAGGGAGAGGAGACGCGCACGGCGCTCGGGTTTGCGGTGAGTAAGGATGGTATTACGTGGGAAAAGAGCCCGTCAAACCCGGTATTTGGCCCCGATCCGGCCCACGCGTGGGAGTCCAACTTCACCACCAGTCAATCGGTGCTGTGGCTGCCGGACCGGTCACTGCGGATCTGGTATGCATCCCGCCCGAAGCCACCATTCACGCACAAGTATTTCGCGATCGGCACGGCGCGGTGTATACCGGGGACGGCCGGGCGGATGCGGCGGCCCGAGGCCGGGTGAGGCGAGACTGACGCGAACCCCGTCCGGACCGATTTGCTTTTTTGTGAGGTGAACCATGCTGGAATTGAAACATGAACCGGTACTGCCGATTCGGCAATTCGTCGGCCGATTGCTTGGTTTCACGGCGGCGGCGGTGCTGCTGGTCGTGATCGCGCTGGGAATAGGGGTGGGCGGATACTACTGGATCGCCGGTCTGGGGTTTGTCGATGCGCTCCTGAACGCGTCCATGATTCTCGGTGGTATGGGGCCGGTGGATCCCCTTCGCGGCGACGCGGCCAAACTCTTCGCGTCTGCGTATGCCCTGTTCAGCGGCCTCGTGTTCCTCACGGTCGCTGCCATGCTGTTTACGCCGCTGGTGCACCGGATGCTCCACCGGTTCCACGTGGACGAGACCGGTCAGTGACGTGCGTTGTGCGCGGCGTGGCGTTGCCGCCTCACAGCTCCTCAATCGTCAGCGTGGCGTTTGTTCCCCATCAGCGGATGTCTTCGGTTTTCCTCCATGACAGTCGGGTGCCCATCCTTTCCCCGTCCAGATTCTCGTATCCTCGAACCTGTAACGTTCTTCTTTGTCCATGCGTCGAAGGAACTTCGTAGAGTAAAACGCCTCAAAACCTGCCCCGGGATCGGTTCCTGAAGTAAGGGTTCCATAACGCCACGTTGTGCCGAAACGCGGTTCAAATAACAGACCTTTCAGTACCTGGGACGAAAAATTCGCGGATTGGCCTTCGGCTGGCGGGGATGCCAGAAGAATATCAGGTTCGATTGCCCAGAATGCTTCTTTTTCGAAGGCTGCATGGTTCTTCACACCTCTGCGATCCCCAGGAAAATGGGCGATGAAGGAGGTGTTCAGACCCATGAGATCGATAATCCTCCCGGGGTAGGACCGCGCGATGCCACCGGCCACAATCACGCCGATTGACGGGTAATCCGGCAAGTCCCGGAACAAACGGCCGAGTTTGCGGCCGGTGAAAAGGCCATTCTGGGCAATCCCAAATTCGTGCTGGATGGGACTCCCCTTCAGCCTGAGGCTGACCCAGGATGTCGTGTACGCAGATGAAAGAAACCAGGTCATGCAGACAAGGAAGATTGTCAAAGTCCGCAGTGAGTGGTCTCGGGCGGCACGCAGAAGGCTCCCAGACTGCTCGATTTTTCCCACAGACAGGACAAACCACAGACAAAGAACGGGGAACAATGGTTGGTAGAACCGAAAGAGAGCGAAATGGTCACCGCCTGTAAGTATCGGCATGATAAATAGAGCCAAAGCAACGACGGAGACAGTTGGTTCTGGGTCAGCGAGAAGTCCCCGAATTCGGCCAAAGACGTCGGGTTTGGAGCGTCGCGCGCTTGAAAAGAAGGATCCAAATGTCAGGACAGCGTTTACGGCCAAGCCGAGAAAAAACACGCTGATCAAAGCGCTTTCGGCAAGGAATTTGCCAGCGTATCGCGCGCCCGAAAACAGGTTGTAAACCAACGAAGGGGAAACTTTCGCATAGTATGTGTTCGGGAGAGGGTAGCCGAAATAGGCCAATCGGAAGGCGGTCAGCGTGAGGAGGGACAAGGCGAACGCACCGAAAAGGATGGCTGGAAACCACTGGAAATTTGAGCAGGTGCTGATTCGAGTGCGGATCCAGACAAGTACGACAACAAGAGGTACGAACAGCGAGGCTTCCGGACGAGCCGTTGGGGCGATCGCGACAAGGCAGGTAGCCAAGACGCGGCCGCACAGAGACTCGGGAGGGTAAACAGCGAGATACAGCAGAAACGCGACGATTGTGCCCCATAGGCACGTGTCCATTAATGTGATAGTCATCCAGCTGATGTAGGCGGGGCTGCTCAAAACCAGCAGGAAAAAGACGAGTTCATACGGCCATGACCGCCGCCCCAGAGAGGCGGCCTGTCGCCGGATAATGGTTAGGAACACCACCTGCGTGATGCACAAGAGCAGGAACGAAATAACAAAGACACCGCGCTCCCCCCCCCCGGAGAGTTGGAACATCAGGGCACAAATCAGGACCCACAGCATGGATGTGAACCCTTCAACGCGCTCACCGGCATGTCCGTACACAAGACCTCGACCGTCTGCCAGGTTTTCGGCGTAACTGAAAAAGATATTCGCGTCGTCGATTCCGGTTTTCGGTGATCCGTGCAGATGGTAAGTCAGCCAGGTCGCGATCAACAGGGAAACCATGAAGATACCTGTCATGAACACGAGTTCCAGTTTTCGTCGCGGCGCTTCGGGAATCGTGGCTTCCATTCCTACAGCTCCTCAATCGTCAGTGTGGCGTTGGTGTAGATGCAGATGTCCGATGCGATGCGGAGGCTGCGTTCCACGATTTCCCGCACAGGCAGACCAGACCCGTCGAGATACGCCTTCGCGGCCGCCAGCGCGTACGAGGCGCCCGAACCGATCGCCATCACTCCGTCCTCCGGCTGGATGACGTCCCCGGTGCCGGAGAGAATGAATCCCTGCTGTTTGTCCATTACGATGAGGAACGCCTCGAGCCGGCGCAGGAACTTATCGGTGCGCCAGTCGCGGGCGAGAGACAGCGCCGCCCGCGGAAGATTGCCCCGGGTTTCTTCCAGCTTGCCCTCGAAGTGCTCCAGCAGGGCGAACGCATCCGCAGCGCCACCGGCGAAGCCCGCCAGAACGGTGTTGTTGGCCAGTTTGCGCACCTTCACGGTGCTCCGCTTCACCACCGTATTGCCCAGCGTCACCTGTCCGTCACCGCCAATAACGGCAACCCCGTCCCGCACGATGCCGAGGACGGTGGTGGAATAGATTTCGGGGTAGTTCATGTGTCACCTTTCTGACTTTCCTGATGGTATCGCGCATCACTCTGCACGCGGGGCTTCGACAGGCTGCCCGGGGGGCAGGTCGCTCAGCCACCGCGTGCAATAGTCAGCGGCGTTTCTCTCGCGCGGTCGTTGAGTGGCGCGGCATCTCGCCGCGCTGTATCGAAACGCCGCGCAAAAACCGTAGCCACCATCTTATCACCACGCGGGGCGACCTAAGCCCTCGGATGCGACTTCCCGTAAATCTGCGTCAACCGCCGGCTCGCCACGGATACGTAAATCTGCGTAGACGTCACACTCGAGTGTCCCAGCATCTCCTGAACATCCCGCAACCCGGCACCACGCTCCACAAGATGCGTCGCGCAGGCGTGCCGCAACAGATGAGGTCCCAGATGTTCGGAGTTACTCACCTGCCGCAGATATCCTGTCACCATCGCGCGGACGCGCTCCACACTGAGCCGCCTGCCGAGTTTGCTCACGAAGAGCGGCGAAAACTTGCGGCGGCGCAATGCGGGAGGAATGAGCAGCGGGCGGAACTCGCGGATGTATCGGTCCAGTGCCTCCAGCGCGATCGTTCCGACGGGGACTATGCGCTCCTTGTTCCCTTTCCCGCGCACGCGCACAAGTCCCTCGGCGATATCGAGGTGTTCAAGGTCGAGCGCGACGAGTTCCGACACGCGCAGCCCGGAGGAGTACAACAGCTCCATGATTGCCCGGTCGCGCACTCCCGTCGGGTCTTCATTCGGGGGCAACGTCATAAGGAGCGCCAGTTGGTCGGCGTCCAGCACCGTCGGAAGCGTGCGCTGCTGCTGGCGGGGCGCAAGCCGCCCCCAGTCCTGCTCGCTGACGAGATCATGCCGCTGAAGATATGTCTGAAACGATCGGATACTGGCGAGTTTGCGGGCGATCGTGCGCTGTTTGTGCCCGGTCTCCATCAACCAGGTGACGTAGGTCCGCACGTATCCTCGGGTAAGGTCGCGCAGCGCCGGCGGGTGTGCCAGTTCCTCTTCGAGGTACTCGGCGAACTGCAGAAGGTCGGCGCGGTACGCACGGGCGGTGTGCTGCGAGTAGTTCCGCTCGCCGATGAGGTACTGAATGAAATCTCCGATAGCCGCTCGCATCAGATATTTCCCCCCGGCGCCGCGGCGGATCGTTTACTTCCGCGCGTTGCCGGTCCCGCCCGCCGACCGTTTCGCGGACGACCTTTTTCCCGCCGCAGATGGTGTCGCGCCAACGGCAGCGCTGCTGCTTCGACTCGATTTCCTCGATGTCGTTCCACGCCGACCGGACGTCGGTTCGGCCTCAGCCGCCTTCGTGCCGGCGCGGGCTGATCGCGAATACCTGCTCCCTGTTCGCGCACCCGACCGATTTTCGGCGGCGGTACTTCGTCGCCGCAGTGCCGGAGGGGGATACACACCGGGAGACACGATGGTCGTGCCATCGCGCCGCGTTTTCTCAAGCTGGAACCGGAGGCCGGTTGCCGGATCGGGTTCCGGAAGTGGAACCGGTTTATCCCAGTACAGGACGGTGCAGCCCGCCTGGTCGCAGGCGTAGTAGTGCTTCCCTCGCTTGCTAGTCCGTATGACAAGTTCCCCGTTGCAACCGGGCCGCGGGCACGGTACCCCGGTCGGAATAGGACGCGCGCCACGGCACGAGGGATACTTCTCGCACGCAAGATACACCCCGTAACGCCCGTTGCGCACCGTCATCCCGCTCCCGCATTTCGGGCATGTGACGCCGTCCGGCACCGGAATTTCCGGCGGCGCGGCTTCCGTGTCCAGTGCAACCGTGTTCCGACACTCCGGAAAGCCCGAACACGCCAGAAAACGCCCCCTCGGCCCCAGCCGGACGACCATCGGCTTGCCGCACTTCTCGCACACGCGGTCAGATTGTTCCACCGTGAGCTTCTTGATCTCCGATCGGCGTTTCATTGCGCTGGAAAGCGTCGCCTCAAAGCCGCTGTAGAACTCCTTCAGCACCGATTTCCAGTGATCGCTGCCCTGCTCGACGCGGTCCAGCTCCTCTTCCATCTTCGCCGTAAACTCGCTGTTGAAGATTTCCGGAAACTGCGAGGACAGAATACGATTCACGATTTTGCCCAGTTCTGTCGGAACCAGCTTCCCCTCTTTCCGCGCCACATACTCGCGATCGAGAATCGTGCTGATGATCTGAGCATACGTGCTGGGACGGCCAATTCCCCGTGATTCCAGCTCTTTGACCAGCGTTGCCTCGGTGAACCGTGAAGGCGGCTTGGTGAAATGCTGCTCGGGGAGCACCTTTGCCGGTGCATACCCGTTCAGAAGTGGCTCGGCGGAACGTTTGGCGCCCTGTTCCGTGCGGTCCCACGCCGCGATAAGTTCACGCGGTATCGGATGTTCCTGTTCTTCTTTCTCTTCGTCCTGTCCCTCAAGGTAGACGCGCGTGAACCCGTCAAACGCGACAACACTCGCGGTCGTGCGAAGCTGGAATCGTCCGCCCGCCGCAACAAGTTCCGTCACGTCGAGTTCCTGCGCCTCCATCTGTGAGGAGACAAAACGGTTCCAGATCAGCTGGTACAGGCGGAACTGATCGCGGGAAAGCTCGCCCTGAACAGCTTCCGGCGGCCGATCCATCGAAGTCGGCCGGATGGCCTCATGTGCCTCCTGTGCAGATTTACTGTTCCGGAACACATTCGGCCGCGCCGGAACGTACTCTTTGCCGTACGTCTCCGCGATGTACTGCCGCGCAGCCGAAACCGCCTCCGGCGCCAAATGCGTCGAATCGGTCCGCATATACGTGATAAGACCGGTGAGTTCGCCCTTTACCTCAACGCCTTCGTACAACTCCTGCGCAACGCTCATGGTCATTCTGGTGGAGAACCCGAGCTTGCGGGCTGCCTCCTGCTGGAGCGTGCTTGTAATGAACGGCGGGAACGCGCGGCGTTTCTGGCGCTTGCGTTCGAGGCTCACTACATCAAACTGACCGCGGGTAAGCTCCTCCACCAGCGCTTTGGCGTGTGCCTCGTCGGGTATTTTCGCGAGTTTGCCGTCAACCTTCCAGAGGTCGGCTTCGAACGCAACGGCTCCGTTCTTGAGCGCGACAAGTACCGTCCAGTATTCCCTCGGCTTGAACGCGAGAACCTCCTCCTCGCGCTCGCATACCATGCGCAACGCCACCGATTGAACGCGCCCCGCGCTCAATCCCTTGCGCACGGTCTGCCAGAGGAGAGGGCTCACCTGGTATCCGACCAGGCGATCCAGCACGCGGCGCGCCTGTTGGGCGTCCACCTTGTGCATATCCAGCTCGGTGGGATGGTCCAGCGCCTCCTTGATTGCCCGCGGCGTAATCTCGTGGAAGGTGATCCTTCGCGTGCGGTTTTTCCCCAGTCGCATGACTTCAGCAATGTGCCAGGCGATCGCCTCTCCCTCGCGGTCGGGGTCCGTCGCAAGGTATACCCGTTCCGCGTTCTTTCCGGCCATGCGCAGCTCGTTCACTATTTTCCGCTTGCTGGGAAGCACTTCGTATTGCGGGAGGAAATCCTCCTCCACGTTCACCCCGAGCGAGTTCTCAGGAAGATCCCGGACATGGCCCATGGAGGAACGAACGTCGAATTCGCGTCCAAGGACTTTGTTGATGGTGCGGGCTTTTGCGGGTGATTCAACAATGACAAGCGAACGTGGCATGGTTACTCCAGAATCGCGGTTCGGGCGATCGGCGTTGAGATTACTATCAGCGCGGAGGATAAGGGGTTACAATCTTTCTGATAATAGACGGCGAACAGGAGGACGGCAAGTCTCGGCTGTGAAAGCGGCTCTTCTGCGTCTCGTCTGATGTCGGCGATCTGGCGTTCCGCGGAACATGCGGGAACCGTCGCCACGGCATGGTCATTTCAGAAATACGTGCCGCTCGAGTGTATTCACCCAGGCCGACCAGGCTTGCCCGGTATCGCGTTCTCTCGTGAGAATCCGGGCGAACGCGCCGGCCGTGGCGTCAAGCTGGTTCGCCGCGGCAACGATCGCGGCCTCCAGCGTCATGGGCGATATGGGAGAGCGTTGATCGCCGGAAAGCTCGTGTGCCAACACGATATGGCACAGCTTGTCGGCGTGGCCCGCGGGAAGTTCGGGAACGCAACGGCACCACTCCGCGACGATGCGCTCTCCCAAGACAATATGGCTCACAAGGCGCCCGGCATCCCCGTATTCGATTGTGGTGGAGACGTCGAACGCTTCAATCTTCCCGATATCATGAAGAAGCCCGCCGGCGATGGCGAGGTTCCTGTCAGCAAGAGGATATCGTTTGCACGCCGAATCCACAAGGGCAACCACATTCGCCGTATGTTCCGCCAAGCCTCCGAGGTACGTGTGGTGCCAGAGTTTTCCCGCGGGCGCCTGCAGGAACCGGCCACGCATCTCTTCCGAATCTACCAGATTACCCAGCACGGAGCGAAGTGGCGGGTCGGTAACCGATTCCGCATACGCGACAAGCTCCTTCCAGAGCGCGTCCGTATCCCCTTCGTAGCGGGGAAGGAAGTCCCCCGCATCGAATTCCCCCGGCTTTGCGCGCCGCATCTGCTGGATGCGCAGCGTTTTCTTACCGTTCCACGTGCCGACAACCCCGCGCACTTTCACCACGTCGTTCTGGTCTGCGGCGTGCCAGAAGCCGTCCATGTTGTCGCTTGTCACCGCCATGATCCGCCCGGTACGGTCGGCGAACTCGAAACGAAGAAACGGCTTCCCCTCGTGCTCCCTCAATTGTTTCCCGCGCAGGGCGAGGAACATCGTCACGGTTTCACCCGGAACGATGTCGGCAACGTGACGCGGGGCCTTATCGGGCATGGCGTGCCTCACGCACCCAATGTCGCACGAAGTGCGGAAAGGAAGGCGTCGTTTTCCTCCGGCGTGCCGATGCTCACCCTCAGCGCCTTCCCGAGAAGCGGGTACTTGCTTACGTCGCGGATCAATACGCCCCGGTCGTATACACCACGGAACACCTCCGCAGGTGGTCGGTCGGTTTCGAACAGGAGGAAGTTGGCGGCGGAGGGATACACGCGCACCCCCGCCATGTTCCCGAGCGCCGCGTACACCCGTTCCCGCTCCGAACGGATCCGTGCGATGACCGGTTCGAACCGGTGCCAGTTCCGCACCACCATGGCGGCAACGGCCATCGAGAAAAAGTTCAGGTTGTACGGCAATTTCGCCTTGGCGATCTGTTCCGCGATGTCGGGCGACGCGGCGCAATACCCCACGCGCAGGCCCGCCAGCGTTCCCGCCTTGGAGAACGTGCGCAGCATTACAAGGTTCGGGAACTCCTTCAGAAGGGGCGCTACGCAGTCCCCGCCGAACTCCACATACGCCTGATCCGCCACCACCAGCCCGGGCGCCCGCTCGCATACCTGCCGCCATTCGCCCAGCGTGAGCGCGCTGCCGGTAGGGTTATTTGGCGAGCAGAGAATCACTACCGCGGGTTCATTTTCGTCAATTGCGGCGCACACCGCCGGGATGTCGTACGCCAGATCCTCGCGGCGTAGCGACACCTCCACCACCTCCGCGCCGTTGATGCGGCTCAGGAGCTTGTACAGCGTGAACGTCGGCTGAACAATCAGCACCTTCGTGCCGGGCCCGCACGTAACCGCGAGGATAGCCTGAATCAGCTCGTTCGAGCCGTTCCCGGCCAGCATCCCCTCGCGCACCCAGCCGACGTGCGCTGCCAGAAGGGCGAGGAACTCATCCGGCACGAAATCGGGATACCGCCCCCATGGCCGCTCCAGCGCGAAGCGCAACACCTCCTCCTTGAGGTCCGCCGGGATTTCGTACGGGTTTTCGTTCTGGTTCAGCTTGATCTTCGTCTCAAGCGCCGCCAGCGTGTACGCCGGCAGCGTACGAACAAGTGGCTTTATCGGGTCCAAGAGATCGAACACTTCCTCTGACAGGCGGTGGCGGAAAATCCAGTTTCTGCGTCGGCGAGACGGAACCGTTCAGATGTTCTCGATCGGCCGTCTCCCGTAAGACTCCAAGTCTTCTTTCGTCAAATTGTCCGGAGGCACAAGACGGTAATGCTTTTCTGAGATAACTGCGATTCTGTGTTCCGTTGCTTCGAACAGGAACATCGCTATGAGGTTCTTCTCGAGAAACTGCGCAGCTACCGGTCGGCAGATCAGGAGTGGGAATTTTGACGCACAGATCGCGATGTCCTGCTCGATCTGTATCACGCCGATCTGGTCGGTTCCTCCCTTCGCCTGAACAGGGATAACGTACTGTGCTCCCCGCCTGTCAACGCCGAGATACACCTCGTCAGTCTCCACCTGCCCGATGCCTGGCGCAGTTGTTCTGAAATGGCTTTGCAGCGAGTAACAAGTAACCCCCGTAAAAACATCCACCAGCCTGTTGTACCTCAACCTGGCAAGAAGTCGTTGCTCATCACCGGATGCGAATTTCGCGATGATGCCCGGCGTGGCGTCGGGGATCTTCGTCTCAGCGAGTGATGCATTTGGCACAAATCGCGGCATGGCGGTTAGCGAGAACTCGTACTTCGCTTGTCCCGTCGCGCGGATAATCCATTCTAGGCCGGACGGCGCCGAACGCATTATAGACTCGGGAAGCCTCGTCCTGTACCGGAAGCTGTACACAATGTCGCCTAAGTTTTTGGGCAGCTTCACGCCGAGTTCGGCAGCCACTGCGGCAAGCTCTTCCCTCTCGAACGAGACCCGTTGCGCTCCCTCCTGGTATTTCCTGCGGAACACCTCCGCAATCACTGATGAATATCGATTAGGCTTTTCGGGCATTGGCTTCCCCTGGAGCAAATCCGGGCCACTGCAACACAACTACTTCTTCCCGCAGCTGCTTCCTGGTGGCGGTCGCGAGACGGGTCCGGAAAAGGTCTATCCCAACCACACGGTATCCCAATGATCGAGCGATTTCAGCGAGCAATTCGCCTGTCCGGATCATCACCTGCAGGTATGAGGCTTGGTCGCCAACGACGTAGCCCAGATAGGCCCCGGATTTGAGTACCGACCGCAACGTCGAAAAATGGCGCGCCATGCCTCCAAAATAGAGTTTGGTTACGCGGGCATACTGCCGTTCGAACCCAGATGTCTTGCCGAGCGCCAGGCGCCTCGCTTCGATTTCGTCTGCTATCTGTTGTATTGCTGGGAAACCTGTTATCCATTCGTCGTCGCTGTCACCCTTATAAACGTTCCGCGTATTAGATCTCAATAGCTTGCTCTTCATCAACCGAAGTTCATCTTTGTTATTGATGAACCCGAGCATGACCGACTCCAGCCGAGTAGTTCGCGTGTAGTCTTTTTCGTTCGGGTACGGCGGCGAAGTAAAGACGCCATCGATACTTTCACGGCGCAATAGGTTCGTTATCTCGCGCGCGTCTGCGTTGTGAACCATGGCTGGCGTCGTTCGACATGACACGCTCGTGAGGGCGTAGACCATGTTGTCAATTTCTGCCAACCAAGATTCCACCACCGGTGCATCGGTTCGTTTTTTTTTCAACACACCCACTTCCGGGCCGAAATGCAGATTGCTGGCACTTACAACAAGGGCTTTCGCGAAAGCGAGCAACTGGTGACGCCGCAAGTTCGGATGGCCGTTAGTCCGGATGCTCTCCAAAAGGATGAGTGATTTGTGCATCGGAACAGGGCTGATGGACCCCTTGAGAAGCAAAGAGTATGCCCCTGCCGCAAGGGTGCGAAGTCCTCCGCATGGCGCCTCTGCAACCTGTCTATTGGCCATGTGCGCCACCCAATACGAGTTTTCGCGAAGCTCGTTCGGGTCGATACACCAGTCTACCTTGACCGAACTGGCGAAGTGAGCCATTGAATTCGCTTCGATGCCAATGCTCTGAATTCCGTTCAGTTTTGCTTCGACCAGCGTTGTTCCGGTTCCGCAGAATGGGTCGAGAACCGTATCGCCTGGTTGCAGGCCGAAGCGTTGGAAGTAATCCCGCACCAGGTGGGGGGGGAACGACAGAACGAATCGGTACCAATCATGAAAGCGCCTATCGTCTGACGCAACCTTGTTGGCGCTTCCGTTGGTCGCCGTTCTCGAGGAAACGACGGACGTATCAAACATCGAGAGTTGCACTGTATCCCCTTGCCGCCAATGCGCGAACTCAACGCCACGCATCGCGGGAACGTGACGAGGAGCAACCACTGACTCAATTACACAAACTCCGCCATGTCGGCGCAGATCTTCGCAACTTCAAACGGTTTTTCGATGGGGAGATAATGCCCCGCATCGGGTATCCACATGGTTTGAATATAGAGATTCTCCGGCACCCGCAGCTCGTGTTCCGCCCCCGGCACGCGGCCCATCCCGCCGTATACCTCCAGAATCGGGATACGTGCTTCGCTCAGGAAGGCGGACCCGTCAAACTCACGCACGGATCGCCAGAAATGCTCCCACGTCTCTGCGGGGAACCGGGCCATCGTCGCGTCGCGTTTCCGCGTTATCGCTTCGATGGCGGAAGCATCAAGGTGGCCGTAGAAGCGCTCTCCCTCAAACGCCTTCCCCATGCACCCCAGCCGCGTCCAGCCTTCCAGCAGCACAAGTACGGCGACGTCCCCGCAGCGCGTGGTATCGTCGCCCTGCCGTGCAACCTGCATTCCCACCATGCCGCCAAGGCTGTGCCCCACCAGAATCACCCGCCGGAGCTTCATCGCCTCGATGAACTGAACCACGTCGTCCGCGAGGTCGCTGAACGTGAACGGTCCCACCGGCACACTGCTCCGCCCGTGCCCGCGGAATTCCAGCGTCAGCTTCCGCACCGTGGGTGGAAGCGCCTCGATCACGGCATCCCAGTCCCCGGCATCGCACCCGGTTCCGTGAAGAAACAGCATGGTCGGCAACCCGGCTCCCGTGTCTCCTGAGTCGGTGTACGCCATGGTTCCCCACGGCATGCTCATGGTTGGCATGGGCGGTTTCCTGTCAACGAGATTATTCGCTGCCAAGCCAGTTTCTCGGTTATTCCTGCTCTCTCGTAGCACGGGCATTCTGCCCGTGCAGCATTTCAAGCGGGCATGGAGATCACCGTGCGGTTTGGAGTCCGTTCGTGACCCCCGATTCGGACAACGGACGCAATCTGGAGGAACACGCTTTGTCGTGTCCGAGGCACCGGTCACGACGACTGCAACAACGGACGCGACGAAACGCGTGCCTCCAACAGGGTTACCCCGCGAAATTCGGCAGATATCCGCCCATCGCTTTCAAGCGCTTCTGCAGTTCCCGCACCTCGATGCCGCGGGAATCTTTCCCCGTCTCCACCATCAGCGCGGCCGCCATCCCCGCTGCCTGTCCGGTGATGTAACACCCCGGCATCACCCGGATGGAGCTCTGCGCCTGCCTGTCCGTGCTCACGCACCGCCCGGCCACCAGGACGTTTTTCAGTCCTTTCGGCGTGAGGATGCGGTACGGAATACCGTAGCTCTCCCCTTTCCCGAGGCGGAGCGTCGTGTGCTCTTTCATGAAGGCGTCGTAGCTTTTCCTGTCCGGCTTTGCGATATGGATATCCACCGGATATGAGTAACGACCGATTTCGTCCTCAAAAACTGCTCTGTTCGTGTAATCATCCACGGTCAGCACGTAGTCACCCATGATGCGCCGCGTCTCGCGCACACCCAGCAGCGACCCCGTAGCTACGAGTGCCATCTTCTCGTAGCCTTTCAGGTACTCCTTGTAGAACCGCTCGTATTCGGTCATGGATTTCCGGCCCCAGACGTACGCCGCCGTGAGCGACTCCTCGTCCGTTCCGTCCACCTCAAACGTGTGCCCGACATTGCCGCCACCGACGTGATCCCCCACCGGCCAGATGCCGGGAAGATGGCGATCTTCGAGGGTGAACACACCATCCTTGAGGGCCTGTTCGAGCCGTTTGTTGCGTTCTTCCCCGGTGATGCCGCCCGCCTTCACCGCTTCCCAGTCAATATCGGCCCAGAGACTGCACAGCGTGCCCGGCATCATCGCCCCAGTTTCGTCGCCCTTTTCGTACGGCGCGCCGGCAAACGCACACACGTCGCCATCACCGGTGCAATCCACGAACGTTTTCGCTTCCACCGCGAACAGACCCGTTTTTCCCGCACACACGACGGTGGAAACCGTACCCCGCTCCTCCCACAGCACGTCCACCACGTGTGCATGGAAGGTGAAATCCACGCCCGCGTCGCTCACCATGTCATCATACACGCGCTTCAGCACTTCCGCCCGGATGCCCGTGCCGTCGTGCGGGTACGTGCCTTCCCGGCGCTGCAGTTCGTCAAGTATCTCCTTGCCGATGCCTCCCGCGAGGAAATGGACGCCGTCCGTGAACTGCATGAAGGCCGGCACAAGGCCCGCCGTGCCCATGCCTCCGAAACAGGAATGCGCCTCAAGGATATGCACCACGCGCCCCTGACGCGCTGCCGTGACGGCCGCCGCCACGCCGGCAGGGCCACCACCCGCAACCAGCACCTCAACCTCCGCACGGACGGGAAGCCGTCTGGCGTACGGAATGGACTTTGTGTGT
>JAKPPK010000266.1 GCA_029547385.1 Candidatus Latescibacterota bacterium | reverse complement strand
CGGAACCCGTATGCTTGGCGCTGGAGAACGCGGATCTTCGTGTTGGTTCCTTCAAGCGGTCCCGTGGAAATGGGGTAATCGTAGTACGCCAGGATCTGGTTGCGGTGGCCGGCCAAGGTGCGAGCAAACCGGATTAGCATGCGGATTCCCGAAGTCTCCGCGCGCTGTATCCATGCGTTGAGCACACGTCGTGCGTGTTGCTTGTTGGGTTGCTCCCATATCCGCCGCAGGTCGTCCTTCATGTAGTAGGCCGTGGCCAGCGGTTCATTGAGCCTCAACGCTTGTTGCAGACGTTTGGGCTCGTCACGCGTATCGTCGAGGTTCTCGGGGTTCTTCAGCAGCAGCCAACGCGTTCCCTTCAGCACGTCCTTGTGCAGTTTTTCCGTCGCCTCCCGGTACAGGTCGCGGCGCAAGTCGGAGAGCTTCTCGTTGAACAGCTTGATGATATGGAAATGGTCAAAGACCAGCACGCTCCCGGGAAGATGAGCCAGGACGGCGCTGATATACGCGGGCGACATATCCATGGCGACGGCTTCGATGGTGGCCCGAGCGCGCTTAATCCGTTTCCAGAAGGGTTCCAGCGCCTCAGCCCCTTTCCCGTCCCCGACAAACACAACAGCCCCGGACACCAAGTCCAGCACCACCGTCAAGTACCGGTGGCCGCGGCCGATGGCAATTTCATCAATCGCTATCTGACGAAGATGCGTCAAAGGGATGTTCCCGAACCGCCGGCTGAGCGAACGCTTCTGGATATCCTTAACGACGTCCCAACTCACCTGAAGATGGCGCGCCACATCCCGGATGCACATACGCCTCGACAATTCCAGGACGTACCGCTCGAAGGCCTTGGTATAGCTGCGCCGCTCATCGGCAAACCCCACCCGAACTTGCCGGACCACTCCGCAATCCCGACATTGCACCCGTGGCACCTCCAAGACCGTCTGCACCGGACGCGAACCAATGGGAAGACTTCGAAAACGGCGTGGACAAGCACCTCGTCGAACCACACGCCAAGAACCACAGGCCGCGCAACGAAGGTCCTCCGTCTCCTGACGTACCGTGAAGATCACCTTCCCACCCTCAAACTCCGTGCTCACGTGCCGATAGCCCCGAATCCCAAACCCGTGGTATAACAAACTCGTGGACATGCTCCGACCTCCTTCCAAAGTCTTTTGACGACCTTTGGATACGTCAGCATGTCCACGCTCTTCAACTCAAAAGATCGCAAAAACCGGAAGAGCC
>JAKPPK010000257.1 GCA_029547385.1 Candidatus Latescibacterota bacterium | reverse complement strand
GTCGTACCGCACCGACTGGGCATGGTGGATGGAAATGACCGCGACGTTCATGGAAGAGCTTATGTACACGAACGTGAATGACTACTACCAGTATCTGAGGCCCGACTGGTACAAGGACACGATTTTCGAAAACCCGGCGCTCGGGCTGACTTCATATGCATCCGGTTCTGTGCATCCGTACAGCGGCATGGTATTCCTGCTCTTCCTCTGGCAGAAACATGGCACCGCCGCGTTGACAGGCATCCGGGATACCTTCGCCGCGCGTGACCTCAGCACCGCAACCATCATCACCAAACTCCAGAACGCCACCGGGGCTGTCATGCGGGATCTCCTCAGCGAGTTCTGGGTGTGGAGTTATTTCTCAGGTGACCGGTACCGCCCTCAGTTCTTCGCCGAGGGCGCGCACTACAAACCTGCGCCCCTGGACACTGTCAAATACGATTCGATGGCGACCAGAGTCACCCTTCGCAGAATGTCCATCGTGGGCGATACAACCGTGGCGGATACCACCGCGTTCCTGGGAGCAAGACTCGTACGCATCGTCCCGGATGGAAGTGCGGGTGGTGTCGTAATCTCGGTTCGGGGAACTGATACCTACGCAGGCAGGTGGGCGCTACGCGTCGCCGTCGCCTATCCGGACGTTGTCACATACATGCCGGTGGAAAAAGACTCCAGAACGGGAGAGATGTCCGTTTCGATAACCGGCGCAAACTGGCAGAACGCTCAGGACATTCTGCTTGTTGCCGCGAACGACGCGATTTCGGGAACGAAAATCCCGTTTGTGTACCGCGTCCAGTACCTCCACCCGGAGACAGTGGCCGCGCCTGCAATGCACCGTTTTGAACTCGGTCAGAACCTTCCAAACCCCTTCAATCCCACGACGGTGATTCCGTTCACGCTTGACCGTTCGTCTGCGGTGGACCTCACCGTGTACGACGTTCAGGGGCGGGTGGTGCGCCGGCTCATTTCCGGGGCGCATTTGGAAGCCGGCGATCACAGGGTAACGTGGGATGGTCAGACAGAAAACGGTTCGTCCGCAGGTGCCGGCGTGTACTTCGTCCGGTTGAGCGCGGGGAACGAGACGCGCGTACGACGGATGACGTTGATTCGGTAACCGTCTCCCGCGACTACCCCTGTGTGGCCTCTCATGTGTACAGGAACGCCTTCACTGCGCGTGCCCTGCTCCCGTGCTATATCCGATTCCTCTCCGCGATTTCCGCGATGATCGCCGCCGCCAGCTCGCAGTGCTCGGGCTCGTATTTCGCACACAGAGTTGACCACCGGATGAAATTGTCGAGGAATGCCTTCGCGTGAGGGCAGTTCTCCTCACTGTAGTGATACTCCCGACTTGCCGGGGGCATCGAGTAGGGATAGACCTTGTTCCGTGCATTCTCATCCAGAAACGTCAGCGCCGCCGGCATCAGGTAGTACTTTCCCATCCCCGCACCGGGAATTCCGGCCTGGGAAAGCTGGTCGGCAAATTCCTCCGGGGTGCAACGGAACTGAGTCGGGTCAATGCGAATTCCGTACATCCAGCACGACCAGACATTCTGCTGGTCAGGAATCCTCAGGGGGAGAATGCCGGGGATCCGCGCCACGAGCTTGTTGAGAAGCCGCGCCGCGCGGTCAATTCGAACCACCTGCTCCCGGATGATCTCCAGTTGTCCGAGGCAGATCGCCGCGGTGCAGTTGGGCATGCGGTAGGCATACCCCGGCACCACGTGGAGCCTCCCGAAATGGGGCTTCATGGCCGCGCCCCGGCTCAGGCCGACAAACCGCAGGCGCTCAGCCAGTTCGTCATCGTTGGTAACTACGCATCCGCCAACATCCGACCCCATCGTTTTTTCGGAATCAAAGGAAAAACCCGCCGCAAGGCCAAAGGTTCCCGCGAAGCGCCCCTTCCATTCGCTGAATACTGCCTGACACGCGTCTTCGTACACGATGAGCCCGTATCGCGCCGCGAGGGTGTTGATGCCTTCCATGTCGCACATGAGACCCGTTTTGTGAACGACGAGGATGGCGCGCGTTCGATCCGTGATTTTTGGTTCGATACCCCGTGCGCTGATGTTGATACAACCCGGATCAGTATCGGCGAACACGGGGATGTAATTCTCGCGGATCAAGCCTTGGAGCGTCCCGTAATCAGTAATCGGGCTCACAATGATCTCATCTCCCGGCGCGAAGGAGAACGCGGACGCAAGCATTGCAAGTGCGGGCGTGCAACCCGGGGTTGCGATGCAGTGCTTCACTCCCAGCTCGCGCGCGAATGCCGTTTCGAAACGGCCTGTGATATCCGCAGTAAGACCGCTCGCAACGTATTCCTCGAGATATTTGAGGCAATTCGGCCCCATTTCACGGGGGAATGGCACCGGCAGCTTCCCCGTGATGCCGGCCATTGCTGCGGCGCCGTATTTCGCTCGTTCGGCCATCACATTCTCCTCATGGTGTGTGTTTCGCGCTCAAGAGATACTCCACCACTTCGCCCGGCTCGGCCAGCCAGACTTCATCGCCTCCAAAACGCCGTATCGCCTGGAAGCGCTCCTCCAGTTGTTCTACGGTGCAGTCTTTCCACGGGTGAATCGGCTTCCCCGGCATGGGGCAGTGGCAGTAGTCAATAATCCACCCGCCGGCCTCGATGGCCTGTTGAATGCGCTTGAACGGATCGAACGCGGAAAAAAACGGCGGCGGGTATTCCGTGTGAAGTGGAACTCTGCAAAGCCGCATCAGGTCGCTTTGCCGCGTGTTGATGTCATCGTAAATAGTCATGATGCCCGAATAACCCGCCTCCCGCGCAACCGCAAGTGACGCGGGGTAGCAGTCGTTGCTTCCCGGAACGCAAAACAACGGCACCGGAATTCCCAGCACCTCCTCCAGCACCGCACGGCTCTTCACTACTTCGTAATGAGCGTTCTCGGGCGTGATCGAGGCATGGGTCATGCTGTGGCATGACACACCCCATCCTTCGGCACGCAGTGAATGTATCTCGTCTGTACAGAGGATCATCATTCCGTGGTAACTGCTTCCCGGCACATTACGTGGCACGCCGATCTGGCTCGCGAGAACAGCCACATGCCCCGGCACGCCATATCTTCGGTGGACCGGGAGCGCATGGTCGAGCAGTGCCGCACATCCTTCGTCATACGTGATGGAGTAGACCCACCGTGCGCCGTTTTTCCACATTCCGTCCTCCCGCGCGTTCACGCCGGGCGTCAATGAGTCAATACGCCTGAGTCGTTCCGGGTTCACTTCTTCGGCTCTACGATTTTGCCGTACTTCTCCGGCTTCCTCGTGGTGTGGAACATGGTTCGGAACTCCTTGTACTGCTCCCCCCAGAACGGCATACGCCATTTCGGGTCGAATTCGGCCACGGCGACCCCCGCCTGATGCCCTGTGGACGCGATAATGCGCCCATCTGGCGCGATCACTTTGGCGTACCCCATGCTTTTGCCCGCGAGATAGGGCGTTTCGATGTATCGTGCGAGAGCGACGTAGTACTGGTTATCCACTGCGCGTGCTTTCTCGATGCTTTCGAGCATGTCGCCCGTGTAATCCATGTACATCGTCGGAAGGCATACAATGTCAGCGCATTTCAACCCGTAAATGCAAAACATCTCCGGGAAGTGAACGTCCATGCAGATTGCGATCCCGAGAACCACGCCATCAAAGTCAAACACCGGGAAAGGATCGTCTCCCGCTTGATCAGTCACAATTGCTTCTTCGCCGGGGGCAGGATGCTGCTTCCGGTACACGCCGGCAAGAGCACCTTTTCTGTCAATCAGGAATCCGGTATTCGCAAAGCCGTTCCCTGCCACGGCTGAGACCGATGCCACGGCACCGATCCCGTACTCTGCGGCAAAGGAGGCTATCCGGGAGTAGATCGGGTGGTCGGTGAGCCGGTAAAGGCCGGGTTTCCAACCCATTACGATATCTGGCTCCTCCGGGAGCAAGATGAGATCTGCGCCCCGGTTGGCCGCTTCGCGGAAGGCCTCTGGAATAGACTCCTCGATTCGGGTGACGAGTAACGAGGTTACGGCAAGCCGGAATTTCGGTCCCACGGCGGGGTCTTTCTGTTGCGGGGTGAAACGGCACGAAACGACGTCATGGTAGGACGGGTTGGCGGCCGGGTCAAGGGATGCGGTATGAGAGGGTTTTCCCTTCATGCCGCTGTTAGGTACCATTGAAGATCATCAAACAGTCACCGTTCACGCCAACCTTTGCGAAGGACCATTCAATGAGCGCAGACATCGCCACCGATCTGGTTTCGCTTCAGGGTTCGTTTTCTTCCGCTTCAGACGAGATTAAGTCGCTGATAATCCGCATATCGTCGGAAATCGATTTTGTGAACAAACTGAGTGAACTCCATGCAGAAGAAGCCGAGGCATGGAGAATCCTCGCGCGAAAAGCTCTTGATGTCGTTCAGGGCAGCGTTGCGGGTGGAAAGATGGACTCCATCCGCGGTGCGGTGGCCGAAGCGGAGGCGATCCTGGTGCCGGTGGCGAACACCGCGAAAAGCTACACCATCTGGTGCGTTGGTCACGGTCACATTGACATGAACTGGATGTGGTCCTGGCCGGAAACCGTGGCAGTGACGAACGACACATTCAGCACGGTGGACCGGTTGATGTCGGAGTACCCCGACTTCTGTTATTCGCAGAGCCAGACAAGTGTTTATGAGATTGCCCGCAAGTACAATCCAACGCTGTTTCAGCGGATCAAGGAGCGTGTAGCCGAGGGCAGGTGGGAACCGACTGCCTGCATGTGGGTGGAAGGCGATAAGAACCTCGCGGGAGGGGAGAGCCTCTGCCGTCATCTCCTGTATACCCGTCAGTTCATGGAAGAGCACTTCGGCCTCAAGCCCGCGGACGTCCTCATTGACTGGGAACCCGATACGTTCGGTCACGCACACACAATCCCGCATTTCCTCGCCCGGGCAGGCGTTCGGAGGTATTACTTCTGCCGGGGAGGAGCCGACCCGAAGCCGTCCGTGTTCTGGTGGGAGGGGCCCGATGGTTCCCGGGTTCTTTGCTACCGCGAAATCACGTGGTACAACTGGGAAGTCAGGCCGGAACTGACGAACCATCTGGTCGCGTTCGCGAAGGAGACCGGGCTTCGGGCCTGGATGAATGTGTACGGGGTGGGGGACCACGGTGGGGGCCCCACGCGCGAACACATCGAGTGGGCACACCGGATGGATTCGTGGCCAGTGTTTCCGTCCATCAAGCTTTCGACGACGAAGCCCTTTTACGAACTGCTGGAAGAGAATTCCGCGAAATGGGACGTGCTCAAACGAGAACTGAACTTCGAGTTCACCGGCTGCTACACCACCCAGACGAGCATCAAACGTAACAACCGATTTGCGGAACAACTGCTTTACCAAGCGGAGGCCGCGTCCTCGCTCGCGTGGCTGGAAGCCGCACAAGAGTATCCAGAACCGACTTTGCGGGATGGCTGGATCAACACGCTTTTCTCCCAGTTTCACGACATTCTTCCGGGTTCGTGCGTGCGGCCTTCCCGGGAGTACAACTCAGGCCAGTACCAGGAAACTGCCGCAGGCGCCGGGATGGCGCTGACGAACAGCCTTCGCGCAGTCGCTTCGGAGATTGATACGGCATGCTTCGGCGGGAGCGGAGGGGTCGGCGCGTCAGCAAACACAATCGGTGGTGGCGCGGGGTTCGAATCAGGGATGGGTGCCGTCTCGGCATACGACGGCGGCTCAAGCGACGTAAGGCCGTTCGTGCTCTGCAACCTCAACGGGTGGGAACGCAGCGAGGTATTGATCGCCACTGTGTGGAATTCCGGTTGGAAGGATATTGTGGTTCAGGACGACGCGGGAAACCGTTTTCTCGGACAGATCGTAGAAAAAGGCGGGTACTGGGGCCACGAATTTGTCAAGGTGGCATTTCCCGCGCTCAAAATACCAGCGTTGGGGTACAGAACGTTCGCTCTCGCTCAAGGCCATGCCCCCGTGGCGGCGTGTGCGCTGGCGCACGTGGAGCACGGCGCAGAAAACGAGTATTTCCGGCTCGAGATGGACTGGAATACCGG
>JAKPPK010000561.1 GCA_029547385.1 Candidatus Latescibacterota bacterium | reverse complement strand
ACTCTGGACCTCGGTGATATTGACGGGACAACCGGCATAACGGACTACACTGTGCTCCGCTCCGACATATTCGACATAAGCGGTATCGCGACCGACGGACCTCTTGCCATCAACATAACCGTAACGGACAACTCCGGACTTGAAAGCTATGCGTCCAAAACGATCCTGATTGACAACACGGAACCGGATGTTGATTACTCCTATCCCGAGCATGAAGCTGACCAGGTTTTCGGAAATCTTACGATAACCGGTCTTGTTTCCGATGGCGGATCCGGGCTTCCGGCCAACGCCGTTACCTACCGGTTCGGGTATGATTACGCCAGTCAGTCCTGGAGCACGGCAACCGTGAGCGGTGCTTCCTGGTCCATTACGGACTTCGCGACAAGCGGCGGCGGTGTACGCATCGAGAACTACACGCGGAATCTGGTGGAAACCGTTTCCATTGCGACCGACACGCTTACGGTTACCGGACATGGCTACGCGGACGGAACCGCGGTCTGGATTGGCGCGGACACGCTTCCCGGCGGTCTTGCCCACAGTACTACGTACTATGTTCGCGATGCGACAGCCGATACATTCCGTCTCGCGGCAACCGCCGGCGGAGTCGCAATAGACATCACGACAACCGGTGATGCATCCGTTGGCGTAAGTTCACGCGCTTCATCGGCCGCGGGAAACATCTGGTATCTGCCGGTAATAATCCGGGCACTCGACAAGGCCGGAAACGCTTTTGAAACAGCGGAATGGGACTACCGTATCAAGGTGGATCCGTCCGGTGACAAACCGACGGCATTCGTTTCCTATCCTGACCCGGATACGACTCTCGCGGAGCCGAACCCGATCGTGGGCGGAACCATCCGCATGAGCGGGTATGCCGAGGACAACGTGGACGTCTCCGCGGTTTTCATGCAGATAGACGTTGACGGAGACGGCGACTTCACCGCCGCGGACATCGATGACGAGGGAGTTGACTGGTATGCCGGCGGACTGGGCCACCAGGTAAGCGGCAGCCGGAACTGGACACAGACCATCAACGCCGCAGGCGAGTTCAATCCCCCGGTAGCAGGAACCCGTCGACTCATCATGTACCGCGTTCGCGCCCGGGACAACAATGCGCTGTACGGGTCGTGGACCGATGCTCACTACTTTGAAGTGGACGAAGGAGTTCCGAAATTCAGCACGCTCGTTTTCGAACAGGGCGGACGCACCCGGACCTATGAGCCGGACATGTGGTTGAGCGGCGACTGGACCCTTACGGGAACGATCATGGATGAAAGCGATATTGACGCGGTAACGGTCGGAAACACCCCGGGCGCATCGGCCAGTCTTGTCGTCGGTAACCTGGCAACTCCCGGCTGGTTTACCGGAACTTCGTCCGGAAGCCTTAACGGGTATGTAATGTCCATTCCGGTGAATACTGAAACCAGCTTCCCGGGAACCCAGACAAGTCATTCGTTCACCATCTCGGCGACCGATCGGAGTGACCCGCCCATGACGTCAAGTCGGGAAATTCGTATCAACTACGATAATAACAAGCCGGGTGTAACGGCTGCATATGACGGATCTCTCCCCATACGGAACTCGAATGGAAGCTATGAACTCAACTCCAGGGTCCTGGAAGCGGAAAGTGGTTTTGACCGGGTCATGGTGGTGTTCCACCGGGATGGTATGACCGACGGCGGACGCGTCTATAATCCGCTCTATGGAACCGGCTCTGCGGAAAACTACACCCTGTGGACCAACCTCACGGAATCCGCCGAGGGACTGCCCTTGATGGAATACACCGGTGCAACGCGCCCCGATACGACCTCCCTCACGCTTGCCGGAATCGGCAGCGATCCCTACGCACGGAAAGGGTATTACCTCCGTATTGGCGGTATATATCACCGTATTACCGATGTAACAGGAACCACCATTACCTGGGAAGGCGATGTGGATGCTGGCATCGTTGACTTTGAGCTCGTATATGCGATATCGGTGGATCTTTTGAACACCGAAGTGGTAGATATGGACGGAGACGGCATCATTGAAGCGGTAACCCGATCGGGCGGTAAC
>JAKPPK010000251.1 GCA_029547385.1 Candidatus Latescibacterota bacterium | reverse complement strand
AGGCGAACGAGATACACACCGCTCCCAACAGGCCTTGCCGCGCTGTCTTTGCCGTCCCACACGACAGTGTAGACCCCCGGCTGCGCGGTTGTGTTGACCAGTTCGCGCACGCGCTGGCCAAGCGCGTTGTACACCTGAACCGACACGTTCCCCTGCGCCGTGACCCGGTACGTGATGGATGTCGTCGGGTTAAAGGGGTTCGGGCGGGCAGTCAAGAGCGGAGGACTCGCGGGCCTCGTGATTCGAGGCTCCGGTTCACCTCCGTCTTGACCCGCCATCTTCAGTTTCCCCCGCGCAATCACACGGTTGGGGTTATCCACCGATGCTTCGGCGAGAAACTCCCGGAACAGAACAAGAGCCCGATCACGCTTGCCTGCAAGATCGAAGAGCAGCTCCGCCTCCGCGAACTTGGACTCCGTCGCCAACAACGAATCGGCGTCAAGTTCCCTCACCTGCGCGTACCACTGCGCGGCTCCAAGTAGTTCGCCTTGCGCGTGGCGAGCCCGCCCCATAACCCACATCGCCGCCTGTCGCGCCGCGGGGCGCGATTCCGGCGTGCGCAGACCTTCCGTCAGTGAAACCACACGCTCCGGAGAGCAGAGTTCAGTGATTCGATCCAGCACGAATAGGGCGTCCATCGCCTCGGTTTGCCTGCCCGCCAGGGCACGCAGGTTGTCCAAGGCCCCGGTCGTATCGTGGTCGGCAAGCACCGCCACAGCGGAGTCTATTGCTGCAAATACCGGCTGTCGTTCATCCCCTCCCGAGCGCCCTGGACGGGGAAACGGGGAACCGCACTGAGGGTATGTTGTGGCGTACGCCCCATTGTACACGAGCACATCGGGGCCACCATTCCAGTAATTGTAATCCAGTTTTTGTTGCCCCGTGTTACTGGCATACACGTGGGCGCCGGTTGCGGAGTTCGCACGCCTGAAGTTGTTTCCTCCGAATCGTGTATTGGGAGGATTGTAATAACCGCCTTGGTACTCTGAATTGAGATAGGCTTGCACCCCATAGTAACAGGAAGCGCCAAGGTTGTTGGTCACGGTTCCCTCGCAGTCGGGATCGTCGTAGACAGCGGACCGGTAGATCACGGGATCGGAACCGTTGTACGCGTAGATACCAGCGTAAACCGTATCTACGGCCACGCCACGGATTCGTGGGCTTGAACCGAAACACCCGATGCCGTAGTGGTTTTCCGTGTTCGGCGCGCCGCTCAGTATACAGTCTTTGATAAGGGTAGTGGTGTCGGTAGGCCAACCGTTACTCACGGTGACTATGCTTTGCCCGGTACCGTAGGGGTCAGCGAAAAGAACCTTGACGTTCTGCACCGTGGCCGAACGACCGCGGACATTGATCGGGCCTTCGATGACGCTTGTGGGACCTGACCCAATCAGTGTGCCTGCTGAATCCACATGAAGGTCTTTGCAGTGATCCAAATCAAATGGGAGGGTGACATTCGATCCCAACTCAAGCCGCCCGCCGCTGGCGATGACAATGTCGCCTTTGATTGTGTCAAAAATAACACCTGATTCAACCGCCAACGTACCTTCGACCGTGATGGGCCCAAGTACCTTCATAGTCGTTCCCGTTTTCACGGTGATCTTCCGACCGGTATTGATCAAGAACCCATTCGGGCCTACGACAACGGTGTCGTGCGCGACACCTGCCAAGGTCATGCTCTCCCAGACATTGCGCCAACACACCGAGCCGCTTTCACATTCCGTGCCGTCGTCGTACCGCTTCAGGTAGCCGAAATTTCTGGCATCGTTGAACTCGCCTTCCCAGAAGTTGAAGTACACATCGAACAACATGTCCCCATTCGTTTCCTGGCGGATATTGACGATACCAACCCTTGTCAAACCGTCGTTGACGTCCCGCAGTTGACTGGAAACAAACGGAGCGCCGCCTAACGGGAGCATGATATTTCCGTCTCTCGGGCGGTCCTCCTGCGGTTCGCCTTGCGTGCATACCATGGAGTCCGCATACGATGTCACGGCGTATCGGTGGTATTTGTCCGTGTTCGGGCGCGAATACGGCGTGAACGCATTACCGGGGCGGAAGAAATCGTTGATTGTCGGTGTGATGATGTTCCGGTCGTAGAGATGCTCCCAACGCAGCGTGCCGCTGTCGGAGTTGTGGTTGCAAAACGCCGTGCTGTTCCCTATTCCCGGCCCTCCCGCGCTCCATCCGCCGTACGCCTGATTGAGGATATACAACCCTTTTCCGCCCATGGAAGGGTAAAGGGGGGAATCATATAACACGCCATCTATCCAATCAAAATTATCGGAGTACTCAGTGGGTAAGTACTGAGAGACCGCCCACGAGGAGGGGTTATGTGATTGACCTTCAGGATGACAAAACGTGTCGCCGAGGGCGATCGTCCAGGCAACTTCCACATCAGCTCGGTTGCTTTGAAAGCCGAGTTCAAAGCCGTCCCCGATATGCCAAATGTGTAATCCATTGTTGAGAGAATCTCCCATCCCTGGGTTGTACACTTCGTCTATGCCAATCCCCTGATGGTTTGAAACCACGAAAGATTCCGTGCCGGACGTGCCAGAGCTGAGCGGGATACGCGCCAAAAGTCTGCCCCCCGACGGAGGACTGACGTGGTTGGGGCTCAGGCGAACGTCGGTTGTGTTAGTTGTTATCGTCCTGAGCCAATTCCCCTCGATGAACCCAAGAAGGTATTTGTCTATCGGAGCGAGCGCATGTGCCCCGTAGTGCCCGTTCGTCGCGCACGCTTTCCCGCCATGGTCCATGATGTCGAATCCCCACGTTCGCGTTCCGAATTCCCGGACCCCTCTATCGGCGAACGAAGGATGTGAGGCGTTCGCATAGGTGATATGATGGAGCATTTCATGGATGATCTGCCAGGCGAAGGTTTCAGAATGCACATCGGGCCACAACGGATTACCTGTTCCCGCCCACGCGGCCCCAGCGAATGTTGCGCCATCCCAAATGGAATCGCGAATCGCTTCGCTTGCCCAGAGTTCGTTACTATCCGAAGAACACCACCCTGTAGCGAAAGTATCGGTGAATAGGTAGCCAACCCGTTGGTAATCATACGGCGACGGGGGGGATACATCGTAGAAAAATGAATCTGGATACGAAGTTTCTATGCGTTTGAGAACGCTGTCGACTACGCCATAGCCTGCGGTATCAGGCGATACCCAGATGGGCGAAGATGAGTTTGGTGGATACGGTATCACAACATCAACATCGAGAGCACCATAGGAGTTCTTGTCGAAGAAGTACTCGATCGCATCTTTGACATATGTGTCATAACTAAGTGTGTCGTTTTGCATCCAGTTCGGGGTTGAAGATGTCGTTGCTGGAACGCGCCCCGGAAGAAAACTGTTGCGGATCAAAACAGGCCGTGCGGAATCGTGTCCAGCCGTAGCAATGAAGATCAGAACCAAGCGGTATTTTTTGTTCTGTAGATGATCGCCAACG
Organism: Candidatus Latescibacterota bacterium; assembly: GCA_029547385.1. Classification (GTDB taxonomy): domain Bacteria; phylum Latescibacterota; class MWCZ01; order MWCZ01; family MWCZ01; genus MWCZ01. The sequence continues at coordinate 5,989 of JAKPPK010000251.1, read as the reverse complement.
GTAGGAAGGTCAGCATAGCTGGCAACGCGAGAAGGCCGCGCTGTGCGATAGGGTTGTTCACTTTTCGCGAGGTAACTCGTGGCGCACATCGTGCGCCCGCTGAGAAGGTTTTCGCGTTGTTCGACCGTGAGGCGGTTGAACCCTGCGTTACCGAGCACCAGTTTCAGGCCACGCTGGCGTGCGGAGGGTACTTCAGCCCCTCCTATCGAAGAGGTCGTCGCTGCGGGCTGCGCGGTGGAGCAGACCGGAAGACCAACACCGAACACGAGAGTTGCAAGGATTTGCCACATGACACTCTCCCCCTTTTTCTGTTCATCTGATCAGGGAAATCCTTTCGACAACGGCATTCGTTGGCGTCACCAAACGAACAACATAGACTCCGCCTCCTGCTTCTTTTCCGTCATTTCCACGGCCGTCCCATTGGGCTTCATGCGTTCCCGCAACGATCACAGCGTCCACAAGCGTCCTCACCAAACGACCTTCGATCGTGTAGATGGTTAGTGTTACGTGGCCTGTCGTCGGCACGGAGTAGCGAACAAGCGTGTTTGTGTTGAACGGGTTGGGATAGGCGGATACACTGAACTGGGAAGGCCGATTGTTCTCGGTGCGGACGTCTGCATAGTCGCCCATTGCGTTCGCTAACGGAAGCCATGGCTCATTGCTCACGGGTCGGAATACCGCCAACCGGCGCTGTCGGTCAGTGACTCCCTGCCGGTGTTGAACCGAACCATCGCCGCCGACACCGAAAATGTTCGTAACCGAAGTGCTCTCGCAGCAGAGATCGAACCCGTACGCCAGGGCGGAGTCCGCATCCGTTGTGATTCCCGTCTCCGTAGTTGTTCGTGACGCTGTTGTCCATGCCTGGTAGGCGACGGTGAGCTTGGTATAACTGGGGTTATCGTAGTAAACCCAATAGGCAAGATGAAAAGGTTTGTCTATCCCCGTGAAGCTTCCGCTCCGCGAGTAGCCGCTCATTCGGCACGTCCCGAGGCACTCAAACCCCATGCCCGGAAACATGAGTGTTCCCCCGTACCCGAGGTTGAGAAATACCTCTTCCTTGCTGCTGTCGGGGTTGTAGTTCCTTATCCGCAGTGAGTCATCGAGCCGATAATACTCAGTGCCAAAGCTCGACCAATAGGGGATGTGGAGATAGGTCTTGCCGTCAATAACCGTGTCCGTGATCGTGATCTGGGCTATGGTGTAGGGAGGAAGGGCCTGGCCGGTGGGACGATGGAACGTGACACCAGACTGGAACTCGTATTGTTGGCCAACCTGGAACGGAAACACGCGTTGAATCCGCTGTCCCGTTGTGAGGCTATCCGTTTTTGCGGTTGCACCGTGCGCAAACAGACAAAGAACTGCAAGCCCGTCCGCCGCGAGACACAGGATACTCTTTTTCATGGTTGCTTCTCCTCTGAAGTCAAAACCCCGCGCGGTCGCCACCACGAACAACGTACAAAAACCCCTTCAGGGGCGCGAATCTATTTCAAGGTTGTTTATGGAGGTCGTGTAGGCTGGCAGCGTGCTCGTGGGCGTTTCAGGCGTGTTCGTTGGCGCGGCCCGTGCGCGCCGCTCGCGGTACCCCCCCCCCGGAGGTGGAAGAGATGAAACGAAGAAAGGCATGGTTCGCCTCCTCTCTTCAGCGGGTGCCATGCAAGGTGCGGTGCTACCTCCTATTATACACCAACTCAGTACGAAAAGAAAGGTTCCCTGTCAAGCCCCGGACAGGCAGGAATGCCTGTCCCACCCGGGAAGCCCTCACGCCAGGCCCAGAATCCTCGCAATCACCGGTCGGAACCCGTCCGCTATTGCCTGAAAGCCCAGATCGCTCGGGTGCACGCCGTCCACGAACGCATCGGAGAGCGATGGACCGAGGAAATCCGTGCCTTCCGTGAGCCAGACACGCGTATCGCCCATTGCTTTCCTCTCGGCGACGGCGTCCCGGATAACCTGCCGCTGGCCTTCGAGGTTGCGCTGCCCCTCGGGCCACCAGAGGGCTTTCGATGCGTAGATCGGCGTGTTGCACACGATGGGCGTATCCGGCCTTTCCGCCCGGAGGATGCTCAGGAAAGGGCCGTACACTTCGCGCAGCTTCACAGGGTCGCCTACGTTCTGCGCAAAGTCCACCACATAACACGAGGCGTCAATCTCGGCCATCGCCTCGGCCAGTTCCGGCTCGCCCATCCCGTTCCCGCTAAAGCCGAGGTTCACGAAATCAATGTTCAGCGCGCGGCCCAGGATCGCCTGATAGCTCATGCCGGGCCGACTTGCGCAGCCGCCCTGCGTGATGGATGAACCGTAAAACACCACCGGCTTCTCCACCGCGAACGGGGCGGGCGGCAGGAATTCCGCGTCGTCGTCGAAGGCAAACGCGAGAACCTCGCCGGGTGCGTAAATCGGCGTGTAGATGCAGACGTCGCGCCACTCGCGCGGGTGATCCTGGAAAACCGCCTCCTCCACCACACCGACCTGCGGAGCGGAGGCATTGTGAGGGAAGAAGGAGCGCCAGTAAAGGCCGTCCGAGTAGATGTCATACCCCATCTGCCCGATGATCGAGATGTTGCAGTACGTGGTGGCGGTGGTGAAATTCGCCTTGAGGGAAAGATTTGCGGTGTTTGTGCGGAAACGGATGCGTCCGCCACTCGGGTTTGTGGCAAGATCCCAGACGGGTGGCCTGACCGCACCCTTCATGCGTTCCGGCAGCCGCCACAGGTGGGGCTTCGTCTCGCCAAACCAGGGCAGCCCGTTGACCACGAAGGCATCATTCGGGAAATCGATCCATTTCATGAGAACCTCCCCACGTGGCAAAATGGTTGAACAATTCAACAAATGAAACCATCGGGGGGTGTGCTGACGCAACCGGGTTTCTGTTCCCGGGTGTCCGCGGTACTTTTCTGGTGGACAGGAACGATCCGGACGGAAGGAGTGGGGCATGTCGGTAGGCGTGGAACGGAGAGGCGACACCGTCGTCGTGAGAGCGGGGGCATATGAGGTAGTCATTTCCGAGGCCGGTGTGGTTATCCAGCACGAAGCCACGCAGGGGCTCACTCCGATCGCCCGTTCGGTACGCATTGCCACAGCGGAGGACAATGAGATTCCAGCGCTGGCAGGCGACATTGTGCGCATCTGGTATCCCGATTCCCGGTGCGTCGCTCTTGAATGGGTGTACCAAAAGGGGGCTCACACTGTCACTACCGAGATGCGCGTCGGGTGCGGAGATTCACTTGTAAGTCTTCACGCCCGGGATGCGATAAACGGTGAAGCGGAAGTACGACGCTTCAGTGCCATGTGGGAGTTTCTGGCGGGGCCACTCAACGGCGGCCGACCGGATTTCGTCTGGACGCCCTGTCTCTGCCCTGAACCGGGGCAGATTGTTGGAGAACACGTGTTCAGAAGCCCGGCGGCGATCGTACAGCACGGGGAGGTGTCGTTCGCGTTAGTGCCCGACCTTTCACGGATCTCCGCGCACCAACCGTTGCGGTCATTTCTCGACCTTCATTGCTCGAATAGCGAGCAGGGGCTGACGTGTTTGTCCAGCGGCGTGTGTGTACAGAAGGTCGAAGGGCATGTCTTTTTCACGACAGAAGGCGTCGCTCCCGTGGTGTTGCGGGATACAAGCATCGAGTTTGGTTGCGACATCTTTGTGGATGCTCTGGCTTCCAGAATGCGCGGGCATCAGGCCGTGAGCCGCATGTACTGGAAGAACCACGGACGGGAATGGTTGCGCGACATCCGTCCCCAGGTGCTCCCTTTCCGCGGCTACTATGAGTATGGGTACGACTTTGCCGACAAGCACCTGTGGGAGGAAACGAGGGCGAACGAGGTCCGCGTCGGCGCCATGACGATAAGCCGGGAATACCCGCACGATATCTGGTTTCAGGGATGGTTCAACCAGCTCCGCTCGGCGTACGGGTTGTTCCGCTGGGCACGAGAAACGGGCAACAAGGAGAGAATGGGGAGGGCGCTCGCGACGAGGGAGCTTCTGTTCCAAACACCGCAGAAAAACGGGCTTTTCCCTGCAATTGCGGTTCTCGCGCCAGCGGACGGACGCCCGGTTGAATGGGTATCGAGCAGCCTTCAAGGTGGCGGACCCGGAGTTTACCATCTGCTTGACAGCTCGTGGACGGCGTACTGGTTACTGCAGTGGCAACTTGACTGCGAACCCGACGTGCGAACACTCCCTTTCTGCACGGCGTACGCGGACGAGCTTGTTCGTCTTCAGCGGAGCGACGGGAGTTTTCCCGACTATGTTGACGTTGATACGCATTCGTGTGTCACACATTACGACCCGACCGAACGCGCGGCGAGGTCCAGTTCCGGTTACGTACGTGCAATGGTGAGCAGATGGGGCACGAAGCGGCTGCCGGCGAGTGCGGAAACAGCGATCCATGCGATGTTCCTCGCGGAACTGAGCCGAATTGTGGTGGACGGAGAACAGTATTTCCGTTCTGCGCAGGACGCCGCTCGTTACGTGGAGCGGAACGTCTTGCCGTTCCACAAGTGGTGGGATTTCGAGACGTTTTTTTCATGTTCACCCAAACCTTTGGGTTTTTTCGACTCGCGAAGCCAGCAGTATCCGCAGAACACGCTGAGCCTTTTCTGGGCTTCTGAGGCGTTCCGAATCCTGTACGAAATCACGGGAACCGCGGCGATCGGCGAGCAATCCCTGGCGCTTACCGATTATTTGTGCCTGTTCCAGCAGGTGTGGTCTCCTCCGTTCCTCAGTTTCTATGGATTCGGCGGTTTCGGAGTGATGAATACTGATGGCGAGTGGAACGATGCGCGACAGGCGTTGTTCGCTGAGGGCCTTGCGAGGCAATATCTCCAGAGCGGAAGGCAGGAGTACCTCGAGCGAGCCATTGCCGCAACCAGGGCGGGATTTGCGTGTGCCTACATCCCTGAGAATGCGGATATTTGTCCGAGGATTTTCGCCCGGAAGCCAACCGGGTATGCGGACGAGAACTACGCGCACGGTGGTTACGACGCTCCTGCGGGACCCAGCGGGTTCGACTGGGGCATCGGCAGTGCGCTTACGACCGCGATTCGGATGCTGGACTGGTTCGGAGATTTGTGGGTGGACGTGTACGGGGGCTGGGCGCTGGGCATCGACGCGCTCACCGTTACGTCATGCCGGCGGGAAGGTGATGTGTGGCACCTGACCGTAGATGCGCCGTTGAGACACACCGACACTATCACGGTGAAAGGTAACCCCGGCGAAGGAGAACCAGTTTGCCTCTCACTGAACGGACAGCAACCCGTTGTGCTTACGGACGAAGCGCTGAGGAAGGGAACGACCGTGCGCCTGTACCCTCCGGGACAGGATCCGTGCACTAGATGAAAAACGCCCCCGCTTCAAATGAAGCGGGAGCGTGAAATGAGTAGCGGCGCAGGGACTTGAACCCCGGACACGCGGATTATGATTCCGCTCAAACCCACCAACTGCAACAACCGACAGTAACCCAAAACACGTATGTATCGGGCTTAAGCGGAATGCTGTTATTGTGACAATTTGTCATTTGCCGTTGTTTTTTGCTTTGAAGTGTGCCATCAGTGTGCCATGGCACAATGCGTAAGTGTTGGCGATCTGTGGTCTGAGGGGAGGTGCATTCACTTCTGGGAATGTACGGAACTTCGGAGAAAAAACCGTTTTGGCACCGATCTCCGAAGTACCCGGTAATCTACCTCGCGGAAACCGACCTACCCCGCGCATCTTTGCCCATTACAAACGGCTCCGGTGTACGCGGTGCGTCCGTTTTTCCCCGCAAGATTGCCATCAGCCGTTCGTAACGTTCCTTCATCTCTCCTCCGGCGAACTTGACCCGGCAAGCATCCAACTCCTCGAGCGCCGGTCGTTGTTCCCTTGTCAGCCCACACATCTGGCAATGATTCTCTTCGGAAGCGCCCGGCGAAAGGTTCGCGCTGGCTCACCCAGGTTCGCTCGGCTCACGCGGGTTCGCGGCGCAGACGGTCGATGGTGTTGAGAACGGCG
>JAKPPK010000187.1 GCA_029547385.1 Candidatus Latescibacterota bacterium | reverse complement strand
TTGCGTGGCGAGGTCTTCGGTTCCGTCGTTCGTGAATCTAAAGCCTCCGTTGGCCTCCTGCGCCTTGCCGATTTCCTCTGCCCCGCGCGAAACCATCCAGTCCTTGAACAGCTTTTGGTTGCGGTCCTCCGCCTCCATCTGCGCCCTGATTTCGGGCGAAGCATACTTTCGGATAGCATTGAATCGGTAAGACGCAAGGAAATCGCCATACTTCTGAACTGACGGCATCTGTTCCTGTAGCTGATATATATCTTGAGGACTTGAAAATGCAGATCGGTCAACATTTGACAACACATCGGCCCATTCCTTGTCAAACTCGCGCTGGGCCTGCCTCTTGTATAGAATCTGATCGGGAGTATAAAACTGTTCCGAATTGCCGTAGGAGTCAAGGCTGGTTCCTGTGGCATCGGCCATCTGCTCCCAGCTAGTCGTTTTTTCAATCCGATCCTTTACTTGGATTGCCTCTTGCTCCAGCTTCTTCTCCCCAATCCGATTCCGCCGCTGTTCTGGCGTCATCATGCGCCATTCCATCCGGTCCTTGGCAGACTGCCGAATCTCTGGAGAAACCTGCATTGCCTTTTCAAACAAGCGGCGGTTGTAGGCTGCTCGGCCAGAACCGATGCCTTCGCGGGCGGTTTCGAGTTGCTGGTTCGTGCCGCCAACTCTCGATTGCGTGAAATCGCGCGAGCGTTGAATCCATGCATCGGCCGGCTGTTCAAACGGCGTAAGGCTTCCCTGATTCGGCATTGATGCAAGCATATTCGCCTGCCCAACCTTTTCGCTCGGAATCATCGCTCCGCCTTCGGCACTCCTCGCATAATCGGCTTGGGGAGATGCGTTTTGCGGCGGGATTTGATTTATTGGCGCATTTCTGCGCGACGGCGGAACATACCCGACTTCCGCCGCTCCACCCTGCGCCCCAGCCACGCCTCGCGTGTGGATTCCCTGCGCCGCCAACTCCTTGCGCTTGCGCTCTTGCTCGTCTAGTATGTTCGCCATTTCATGCTCCCTGCGGTGTTCGCCGCCCTATTCTACCACCATCCGCAAGCGGTGGGCTACGCGCTCTCTTCGTCCACCACTTCCGTCCCGGTGTGCGCCACCTTGAACTGGAACTGGTAAGTCTGCGTGATCTCGCCCGTCACGTCGTTCGTGCTGGTAGAACGGTAGACGGTCATCATCGCGGGTCGGTCTGCTGCCGGAATCGTCAGCCAGAACGCATAGAACTTCTCCAGAAGCGCGTAGATGCACTTCCGCATGTCTCCCGTGGCCCCGTCCGCTTCCGCCGCCGTCAATTCAGGAATCGACGCGATGGGGAAGGTTACGTCCGTTCCATCTTCGCTCCAGTTTGCCACCCATTGTGCGGGCGGCGCGTATGTACTCCACGCCATGTTATGCCTCTTTCTTGGTTGTTTGTTGGTTATTTTAGATGTCGAAAAGCAAGCGCACTTCGGGGGGCCACCAAGAATTGACCTCCACTTGTACCAGAACTTGGAGCTTGCATGGACTATCTCTTCACCCTTACGGATGCCGGATGCTGTTGGCGTATTACGGTGCGCGATGCCGCACCTCCGCCTAGTCTCTACACCTTCCGTCCAGCCGTGGACGGCTCGGCTCGGGATTCTGCGGGATTTGAGTCCGCCATTCCCCGAATTCTTCCGGTATTTTTCCATGCGCTTGCTTTTCATAAATTGGTTACGGTTTAGGCGGCAGGGGTGCGATCTGGTGAAGGATGCAATAGCATTTCGTGTTGAAGTACCCGGCCGCGATTTTTTTGTAGTATGGATACGACCCGGCGGGTTCCGTAAGTTCCCTCTCGCAAATAAGG
>JAKPPK010000131.1 GCA_029547385.1 Candidatus Latescibacterota bacterium | reverse complement strand
GAACGTTTGCGGGGTTTTCTGTGGAGCGCAGCACCATGGGGTTGACCGCAACTCCTGCGAGGGCAACACACGCGAGAAAAATCACTGCGCGAGCACGCAGCGCTGCGGAAGCGAAAGCGCGAACCATACACACCTCCCCCGGAAAAGGGTATGTCGCACAAGGCGGGAAGATCGCAACGCAATATGAAGGCTGCAGGTACCGTCGTCAATCCGGGTGGTCTGACAATACCCTAACATTTTCCGCCTTCACGGCTCCACCTGTCTCACATGCTGCTCGCCCGGGGGAGGCTCCTTCAACCACGCCAGGTTGAATGCGTAATGATTCCTTGAGGAAATGAGGTGAATGAGTCCGTTGTCCGCCTGGCACACCGTCATGTACCCGGCGACTTCTGATTGCGACGCGCTCAATATGTTCGGGCGGCCGTCGAAGGCTTCCACCGGCCTCGGAAGGCCATCGTCGCTCATCACCCGGAAATTGGCCCACGTCGCACCTTCGTCGAAGGAAACCGCGCAATAGAGGCCGGTGATCGAACGGCGAGTGCCGGTGGCATCGGTGATCTCAAGTGGATCATTCGCGAATGAGACGAAAAGCAGTGGACCTTCCTGCAACCGGAACAACACCAGCCGCTGTCCGCCGTGGATCGGCAGGAAAGGGCTGGCGCTGTATTTCCACGTTTTTCCCTTGTCCTCGGACAGGCTCATCGGCATCCGCCCGTCGATATCGTCGCCTCTCCCCAGCGCCATGAGGCGACCGTCGCTCAGCTCCACCACGTTCGCGTGGATGCCCGCGATAGTCCCCCCGGCGTCGTACCATGTGTCGCCTTCGTCCTCGCTCATCCAGAGCGCCGAGCCACCGTGTCCGGCCGTGACTGCGTCACAGGGAAGTACGATTGTTCCGTCCGAAAGCTGGATGACGCCTGCGATCGGCATGTGCCGAACCCCGTGTTCCGGAATGATCAGCCGCGCCTTCGACCACGTAGCGCCGCTATTGTCCGACGTTCGCATCACAACTGCCAGCGGCCCCCACGTGGCGGCAACCGATAGACCGGAGAAGTGAAACAACCTCCCTGATTTGCTCCTCCAGAGCGCACACGCGTGGTCGTTGCGGTCGGGAGCGTCCCAGAACAAGGACGCCGGTTCCCATTCATCCTTTCCCCATCGCAGGCGGCTGGCAAGAGTCGCCACCTCTCTCCCGGCCTCTTCCATGCACGTGTACCACATCGCGAGTAGGTCGCCGTTCGGACACGCAACAATTGCCGGGACGTGGTTGTGTCGCGAGAACATGGGTCCGTACGAATCCGGAGGAACCTTGACATACGTCCTCGGGCCGCAGAAAAATGGTTTTGACGGGTCGGGGCCACACGTGATGTCCCGGGGAATCTCAGGCTTGACGTTGCTCTCGTGCAGTTGGATCGGGCCGGGTATTGCGTTCGTTGCCGGCATTTCACCGATCACCGGCCGAAATCCGATGATCCAGCTTCGCTCCTCGGGAACGGTACCCATTCGATTTGAAGAGCGCAGGTAATACAACTCTGTCGAGTGCGAACCACCCCTCGTCACCCTGAAATTGCCATCAAGGGCTCCCACCGGGTCGTTAGGCCGGTGTGCGTCATACGGTCCGTACCAATCATGGCACCATTCTTCCACATTGCCGTGCATGTCGTACAGGCCCCACGGGTTCGGCGGCGTCTGCCCCACCGTCAATTCGGGTATCTCCTGTTCATCAGCCCCGCGGGAGGGGTCGGGAAACCATTTCACTCCGACGTTTTTGTGGAATTCCGCCGACAAGGAATCCCCGGTATGGTACGCCGTAGTCGTGCCGGCCCGACAGGCGTACTCCCATTCGGCTTCCGTGGGAAGGCGGTACGGCAACCCTTCTCTTCTGGAAAGCCACTCGCAGAAGGCACAAGCCTCGAACCAGTTGACAAACACCGCCGCTTCGTTGTCCCCCGTTGAGAACCCGAGTTTGCCACGCAGTTGGCGATGGGAAGGGTCAAACGCCTCAAACTGAGCGTTCGTGACTTCTGTGGTTGCCATTTTGAACGGCTTCGTCAGTCGCACGAGACGGATCGGTCGTTCATCGAAGTCCCCGTACCGGCGATTCGGAAGCCTCACGAGCTCGTCGGGAAGCGGTCTGTCATTCCCCATCAGAAACGAACCGGCGGGAATATGGACAAAACGCATCCCGAGGCTGTTCACGAACACCGCATCAGCGCCCATCAAGTCCTCCTCTTCGTTCAACCCGCTACCAGGGTGACAAGGTCCTGATACTGCACGAAATCCAGTACGGCCCTGCCCGATGAACCACCCTTGGTCGTCACGTGGTACGCCGCATCCCAGCCGAAGGCGATCGCTCCTCCAACGTCTTTCTCGAGATTGTCGCCGACATACAAAACCGGGCTGCCGGAGGGCACATCGGGAATGAGTTCGCGTGCGGCGGCAAAAATCTCCGGAGCTGGCTTGCAAACGCCTATGTCGCATGAGCAGATGACTGGACCGAAATACTCCCTCAATCCGACGCCGGCAAGTGCGCGGGACATCATCCGGCCTGTCCAGTCCGTGTCTGCAATCACGCCCATGCGCACTCCCGCCTCGGCGAGCGCCTTGAGCGCATCGGCAACACCATCCCAGAGCCATGTGCGGTACCGCGGGCCACCAATCGCATCTGCCACGAGTATGGTTTCCTCCGGGCGGACCGGCAAACTCAGGCGTTCGTACACCCCGGACGCCAGTCTTTCAAGGCTGTACCGCGCTCCCAGCTTCTCCTGGAGCTCGGAACTGGTATCCTGCAGTACCCGCCCGAGATCGGACGGTGCCCGGTGCCCGAACATTTCCAGTGCCAATGAAACACGGTGCACGCGGCCTTCCCGAACCTCTCTGGGCGAGGGTTTTTCTGCCAGTGGCCCATCTCTCCCCGGCCCGAAAATCGTGCCGCCACTATCCCAGAAAACGATCTGGTATCTCATCAGAGCAAATCCGCCACCAGAGGACGATGGTCGCTGAGCCGCCAGACAGTGCCGTCTGTGTCGTTTTGCACATATGGTTCGCCGGTGATCACGAAAAACTTCTTCAATCGGCGCGCCACTGCTGGCAAAAGCCAGATATGGTCGCCCTTGCGTTCCGGCGAGTCCTCCGCGACATCGGTTTCGCCCGCGTTCACGTAACCATAAGATTTCATCAGCAGATAGGGGTCACTGTCTTTGCGGGAGTTCATGTCGCCAACTACTACGTCTGGCGCCGGCGAGCTCCGAAGGATCCGCTCCGCTTCCGCGACTCGTGCCCTGCTCCCCCCTCGGGAGAACCCGCAAACCTGTTGCTCGGAAGATGCACGCAGGCGATCTCGAGGCTTTCCTCCCCGTTTGAGACTTGTGCTCTCAGGTGCACCCGTTCATGGGGCGGTTGACTGCCATTTGACGTCAGATCGCGCATCTTCGAAGGATTCCGTGTGAGTATTGCTCCTCCGTAATCGGTTTTGACCCCGCCCGGGGCGTGGATCCAAGAGGCCATCCCGAGTCTCTC
>JAKPPK010000158.1 GCA_029547385.1 Candidatus Latescibacterota bacterium | reverse complement strand
GCGCGACCTGACCCTCAACGCGCAGACTGAGGGAGATGGCTGGGTGCGTGTGGAAGTGGACGACGCGGATGGGCGGGCTATAGACGGGTTTTCCGCGGACGAGTGCGTTCCATTTTCTGGCGACGATCTGGGCTGGCGGCCAACCTGGACGAGCGGAAAAGGGGTGAACTCGTTGGCGGGACAGATGATTCGTCTGCGTGTATCCGCGCGGCGCGCTTCGCTTTTTGCGATGACTTTGTAGCAGAACCCAACCTTTTTCTTCTGGGGGAAAAAGAGGCCCGCCGAACACAGCGGGCCTTTTTCTTTCCATGCCGCGGTTCAGTCTTTCACGCGACCGTCGGCTTCTCCCACTCGTCGAACACCGCCAGAACGTTTTCAATCGGGTCTCGCACGCCCCATTCGCACTGGGCGATCACGCCGCCGCGACCATCATCCAGAGCCCGGCGGACGCGCCTCACCCCTGCGCGGACTTCGTCCGCGGTGCCGAAGGGCATAAGGTACTGGCGGTCTATCTCGCCCCAGAAGGTGATTTTGCCTTTGTATTTCGCGGCCAGGCCCTCGATGTTCATGCAGAAAAGTTGCGAGTTCAGCGCATCCACGCCGATTTCGATCAGGTCCGGGTAAATCGCCTCAATGTGCCCGTCGGAGTGGAAGAATACGTACTTGCCCGCTCCTTTGATGATCTGGCAATACTCCCGGTACAGTGGTTTGAAAAAAGAGCGCCAGAGGTCTGGAGAGATAAGCAGCGCACGCTGCGCGCCCCAGTCGTCCATGAACTGGATCGCGTCCACGTCCGTCTTCGTCCAGAGGCGAAGCTCTTCACAGAAGAACTCGTGCAGCATGTCACGAAGCTGAAAAAGCTCCTTTTCCAGGTACGCCAGATCCATGAAAAGCTGGGAGCTACCCCTGAGGAACTGCATGCGTTCAAAGGGCCGGGTTTCTGTCCCCGCTCGGACGAACGTCTGTTGGGCTGCACACGTCTCGTTCACCCTGCTGAAATCGGCCTCCCGGATTATCTCCCACGGGAGTTTGTAACTTTTGAGATCACTCCAGGTTCGAATCGGCGGTTCCTTCACCTCGCCGACGACTCCCGGCTCCCCAACGTGCCAGACGCAGCCCCAGTTATCCACGTAAGTTCCGGTATCCCCCTGAAGCGGACGAGCGCGGGAGCTCACCCCGTACCGAACGCCGGTTCCACCGAAATCCGACGGGTACAGCCTGCATACCCGGTCGAGCTCCTCGTTCCGGTACTTCGCGACCCCCGGCAGCGACCACAAATCGCGCGGTGCCCGGTCAGGTTTTTCGAATCTCAGCGCTCGGATCACTCGTTCACGCGAAGTCATATCTGATTGCTTCTCCCGGGGGAAACCGGGGGGAGCGTGAACTCCCCCGGCTGCTAACCGTCCGGAACCGATCATTTCCCTACGTGCTGGGGATCGGTTTCCCGCTTTTCCACCACATGTTTTTGAAAGGTGCTCGTACGAGCTTTTGTCTTTATCCAGCGCTCGTACGCGGCACGCGGAACCGGCAGTTCCACCTCTTTGCCCGTGGCGCCGGAGAAAATAACCGCGTTGATGAACTCGAGGCTGTTGATCCCCTCCACGCCGGGAGCGATGAGTTCTTCTCCGTACAGGATGGCGCGGGCCCAGTTCCGCAGGATCGCGCTGTGCCCGGTGGGGCGGTCGATCAGTTCGATGGGCTGCTCGGTTACTTTCGGGTTGCCCCACATGATGCCTGCGTCATCGCTGAATTTCTGAATCGGCGGATCATTCAGGAAAAGGCTCGCTTTCCCGTGGTTGTACACGAGTTTCCCGTTGTCGCCGCAGATCTCCAGAATGTCCGAGGACGGAGATTCGTTCGTGCTTGTGTGGTAGTACCCGACGGCGCCGTTTTCCCATTCGAGGAGCGCACTGGCTTCGTCTTCGACTTCGATTCGGTGCCTCCACGTCCGGGTTACGGCTTTCACCTTCTTCGGCAAGCCCATCAGCCACGTGAAGATGTCGATACCATGTGGAGCCTGGTTCAGCAGCACTCCGCCGCCCTCCCCTTTCCACGTTGCGCGCCACGTGGCGGAATCGTAGTAGCCCTGCGTCCGGAAGTGGGTTTCCACCATCATCGCTCGATAGATACGTCCCAGCGCGCCGCTTGAAACGATGTTCTTCATCGCCTGACTGACCGGACGCGTGCGCTGTTGAAACATGACACCGAATACCAGCCCGCTGGCTTTCGCCGCTGCAATCATCTCGTCACCGGCTTTGACGGTCACTGCGATCGGTTTTTCCGAGAGCACGTGCAGGCCGGCTTCAAACGCCGCAACCGCGATGGGGGAGTGGAAATAGTGCGGAGTTGCGATGGTCACGGCATCCACGAGGCCGCTTTTGATGAGCTTCTTGTGGCTGGTGAAGGCTTTCACACCGTACGTCTTCGCTTTATCCTTCGCGACGTTCGGATCGATGTCGCAGACTGCCGTTAGCACTGTTTCTTCGACGTTCTTGGTCAATCCTTCGCAGTGTCCGGTACCCATACCGCCGACACCGATCACACCTACCCGGAGTTTCTCCATTTTGCATTCTCCTTATGCGCAAACGCGCTCGCGATGGTCGCGAATCCACGTTCCCACGTTGATGACGGTATCCGTCCAGATTTGATCGCGGTGCGCTGCCAGATGATCGAGCAGCATTCGAAAAGCTTCCATCCGCAGGTGAAAATGCTCCCCACCAACCCCGTGGAAGCAGAAAATGGACCACCTGCCCATGTTCCTCGCCATATCCGCCCACCCGATAAGCCTTTCCGCCGGCGGATCGGTCGGCATAAAGGACCACGTACAGGCGAGATCACAGAGGACGGGGTCGTTGGCGAAATCTCCGATTCCGCGGCCGACAACGTAATGCTCTGCTACGACAGGCACATAGCTGACATGGCTCTTCCCCGACCCTACCTTCGTTTCACCGCACGGGTAGGCAAACGAATGTGCCTTCTGGTCCGGGATATCCTCTGTTATCCGGCGTTTTGCATCAAGGATTTCCTCGGTGATGTCTTCCAGCGTGAGGTAGTCCAGAGCTCGCCGGCTGAATCCAAAATTCGCAGAACACGGGTGTGTCATGCTGTGGTTACCGATTTCGTGCCCCTGGCTCGCGGCCGCTCTCCAGTGGTCAATTCGTTGATCGAACGCCCCTCCGCGCACCATCGGAATGTAGAACGTGCCGCGGAACCTGTAGTCGTTCAGCGTCGGAATCGCGTTCTCCACATGGGTTCTGAGGCCGTCGTCAAAGGAAAGGGAGACCGCGCCTCGTGCTCCGTTGGGCCATCGGAAGGAACTCAGTGTTGCCAAAGGGTGCATTCCCGGTTTGATGAAACAAGGTGCGTTGAACCCGTGACAGACCGAAAGAAGAGTATACGCCACCAGACGGAGCGCTCCAATCGCAGCGCGTTTCGCCTTACAGACTCCCTTCCGCATTGGGGACTCGAGGGCGATACTTTGGTACGCAATGGTCTCTACCAGATGCCGGGAGGCTGAATAATGAACCACAAAGAGCGCCTGCTTGCGGCAATTGATCACAGGGAGACGGACAGAACACCGATTTGGCTCGGATGTCCTCACGGAGATTCCCACGCCAGGCTCCACAAGTATTTCGGAGTCAACTCAAATCTTGAACTGCAAACAGCGATTGACGATGACATGAGGTGGTTCCCGATCGGGTGGAAGCACCCTGAGGGGAAACCCGGCCTGGATCCAACAGGAGGGAGACCCAAAAAGTCGCACAATCAGCCGGGGATCTTCGCGGAGACTGAGGACGTGGGCGAGGTGGAAAAGGCGTACTGGCCCGATCCGCAGTATGCCGACGTTGCCGGCGCGCGAGACGCCATCGATCCGTGGAAGCATACACACGCAATTTTTTCGGGGGTGTGGGCGCCTTTTTTCCACAACGTGGGCGACTACTTCGGCATGGACAACTACTTCGTCAAAATGCATACCAACCCGTCTGTTGTCGAGGCGGTAACCGAACGCGTGGTGGATTTCTACTGGGGCGTCAATGAGATTGCGTTCTCGCATCTGGCGTCAGACATTGATGTGATGTTTTTTGGCAACGATTTCGGAACGCAACTCAACACATTCGTAAGCCCCGAATTGTTCCGCAGGTTCATCCTCCCCGGTATGAAGAAGCTGACCGATCAGGCACACCGCTTCGGGTTGCGCGTGGCGTTACACTCCTGCGGTTCCGTATACGGCGTTATTCCGGACCTGATCGGGATCGGCGTGGAGGCACTCCACCCCATCCAGGGCAAAGCTCGCAATATGGAGGCGGTTCGGCTCAAACGCGAATTCGGAAACGATCTCTGTTTCATTGGAGGGATCGACACGCAGGAGCTGTTGTGCAACGGAACGCCTCAACAGGTCAGGGACGAGGTGAGACGTGTCATCGACATTTTCGGCACTGGCATTGTGATTTCGCCGAGCCACGAAGCCATACTCCCCGACGTTCCCCCGGAGAACGTGGACGCGATGTTTGACGAGGCCCGGACGTACCACGCGAAACCTCGATAGAAACAGAAAGGCCCTTATCGATGGCATTCCCTACTCATTACGAAACACGTTTTGATTGGAGCGGTTCCGGGGAGAATGGTCTCGCGGCGGGCGAGAAGCTGGCTCCCTTGCCGGTGGGCACACCGTCCGCAGGAGAGGGCAGGTGGAACCCCGAGGCGATGCTTCTTTCGGCCGTAGAAACGTGTCTGTTCAATACGTTCGCGTACATCGCGGCGATGTCGAAATTGAGCTTCCGCAGCTATCACTCGACGGCATCAGGCGATGTGGAGTTGGTGCCGCGGGAAGGCTACCGTTTCGCTCGTATCACTGTGCGGCCGGTGATCGCTGTATCCGGCAAAGACATCGCCCGTGCACAGCGCATCCTTGAAAAGGCGCATGAGGCGTGCTTGATATCGCGGTCGGTGAATTTTCCGATAGATATCGAACCGACTATCGTAGAGGAATAGTCGGCCGCAAACTTCCTGCGAAAGGAATCTCGCCCGCTCCGATGTCGCGGCCGCATGGCAGACCCCAGTTGACACAGAAGTTGCACGGCACCGGTCCGCGTTCGTCGAACGAACGATCAGAAAGGCAGGAATGAAGGCAGCAATCCGCGGCTTCGTGATGCTTGTCCATGATACGGCGGCTCTTCTGCGAGTGCGCGAAATCCGCACTTTGGCCGTGGGGACCCTGATTCTTCTTCTCTGGCAATACTTCGGCTACCCGTTCACGTACTCCGAGATGATCGCCGACAAAACGGGGGAATGGCGCTACGATCTGATCGCCCCCAACCTCTACTGGACAGCGACTAACGTAATCCTTCTCCTTCTCCTGCCGTTGGCCCTTGAAGCGTCGCAAGCGAAAGGCAGTCTGCGTTCCTTTGGGTTGGGGATTGGCGACTGGAGGCTCGGGTGTGCCGCTTCGGTTGGTGGGTACGTTATCATGGTGCCGTTCATCGCGCTGGCCGCCTCGCGGCCGGATTTCCAGGCAACGTACCCGTTGAATCAGAATTCGCTGTTATCTCACGAATTATTCTGGGTTTATGAAGCATCCTATCTGTTGTTCTTCGTCGGGTGGGAGTTCTTTTTCCGCGGGTACTGGCTTTTCACACTGGAACCGGCACTTGGCATGGCGGCAGTTGCCGTCCAGACAGTACCATTCGCGCTCATGCACGTGGGCAAACCGTTCCCCGAGGCTATCGGTTCCGTCTTTGCAGGTTTGTTCCTCGGGATGCTCGCCCTGCGGACACGGTCCATCTGGTACGGGGTCTTTCTCCACGCCGCCGTTGCCGGGACGATGGACATCATCGTGTACCTGCAGCGCGGAATCGGAAAATGAACGCGGGAGTGCCGACGTCGGCACTCCCGCGAAGTACAGCCGCAGCGCTCAGGTCAGGAAAGGGCCGTCAGTCCTTTCTCAATTCGATCCATCGCCTTCGTAATCGCCGCCATTGAAGTGGCATACGAGAGACGGATGTGTCGTGGCGCGCCGAAACCGCTGCCAGGAACGCACGCAACGTGGAACTCCTCGAGGAGGTAATCAGTCAACGCAACGCTATCTTCTATAACCCTGCCGCCGAACGACTTACCGTAGAACGAAGAGACATCCGGGAACACGTAGAACGCACCTGCCGGTGTCGGACAAAGTACGCCGGGGATGGCATTGAGCCGTTCCACAATGTAGTTGCGGCGCGTTCTGTATTCCTCTTTCCAGGGGACGAGATGGTCCTGGGGCCCCGTAAGCGCGGCCAGAGTAGCCTTCTGTGAAATCGAGACGGCATTCGAGGTCTGCTGGCTCTGGATTTTCGCCATTGCGCCGATAACTGATTTTGGACCCGCTGCGTACCCGATGCGCCACCCTGTCATGGCGTATGCTTTTGCCACACCGTTCGCCACAATTGTTTGCTCGCTCAACTCCGGCACGACTGCAGCGATGGAATGGTGCTCACCCTCGTAGATCAGGTGCTCGTAGATTTCGTCCGAAAGCACGAACACCCCCGTGCCTTTCAGGACGTCACCCAGTGCGACCAACTCATCCTTCGTGTAGACTGCGCCCGATGGGTTCGAAGGGCTGTTGATGATAATCATCTTGGTTCTTGGCGTGATCGCCTTCCGCAACTGATCCGGAGTGATCTTGAGCCCCGTTGCCGTGCTCGTTTCCATGATTACCGGCTTTCCTCCGGCAAGCAGGACCATGTCGGGGTAGCTCACCCAGTACGGAGCCGGAATCAGGACCTCGTCGCCGTCGTCCACGAGCGCTGCAACCGCGAGATAACACGAATGCTTGCCTCCGATACTGACAAGGGTCTGATTCGCGGCGTATGTCAGACCGTTTTCGCGGGCGAACTTCTCGGCAACGGCTTTCCTGAGCTCCATCGTTCCGCCGACCGGGGTGTATTTGGTAAAACCTTCTGTGATCGCCTTTATGGCGGCATATTTGATGTGGTCCGGCGTATCAAAATCGGGTTCGCCGGCGCTCATGGATACCACATCAATGCCCTTGGATTTCATTTCCGAAGCCTTCGCGGTTACGGCAAGAGTAATCGATTCCTCGATGGCCGAGACGCGGCGGTTGAAAATCGGAGCTGGCATGCTGGCATCCTTTCGTTGGGCACAGAGTGGTGTCAGAGGACGTTGCGTGTCCGAACTAAAAGTACCGGAGGCAAGGAGCGACACCAAGGGCAGGTTTCCTCCAGTCCGGCTGGCCGCGCTGCTTTGCACGGCTGGTTTCGGGCATGTGGCGCGAACAGGCAAATCAGCGCCGAGTTGTCCCGTGGTCCCTTGACCAGAGGAAGATTCACGCGGAGTTTTCAGAAAACCGTGTGTGGAGTTCCTCCCCGCCTTTTGCACGAAACCATCTGCCCCTCGGAGTAACGCTTTGCGGAGATCAGATTTCGTTCATCTTCATGCACATTCGGCATACAGCCTCCTTGACGGTGTATCGCAGCCCCGGAAACTCGTTCAACGCGCCCTCTCGCTCGGTCACGAAGCCCTCGCGCTCACTGACCACGGAGCCATGTACGGCACGGTGGAGTTCTATCAGGCAGCCAAGGATGCGGGTATCCAGCCCATTATCGGATGTGAAGTTTACGTGGCGGCCAGAAGCAGGCGGGATAAGGAAGCGCAGCGTGATCGAAAATCTCACCATCTGGTATTACTGGCGCGAACAAACGAGGGGTACAAGAACCTCATTCAGCTTGTGACAAAGGCCCACATGGAGGGGTTTTACTACTACCCCCGCGTTGACCATGAGCTCCTCCACAGATTCGGCTCCGGCCTTGTCTGTCTTTCCGGCTGTCTTTCAGGGGAAATCCCCGATGCTATTACGTCCGGCGATATGGACGGTGCGCGCGCGCTCATTGAAGCCTACCATTCGCATTTCGGCGCGGGCAACTTCTTCCTTGAAGTCCAGCACCACCCCGACCTGCCCTCCCAGGAAAAGGTGAACCAGGGCGTTTTCGAGCTCGCTGAGGAGTTCGGGATCCCGGTAGTCGCCACGAATGACAGCCACTACGCCTGTACGACTGATGCCGAAGCACAGGATGCGCTCCTTTGCGTCCAGACCTCGGCTACACTGGACCAGGCTGACCGCATGTCAATGATGGACGGTGATTACAGCCTCCTTTCAACCGAGGAGATGAGCAGCTTTTTCGACGGGATGCCGGAGACGATTACGAATACTCTTCGAGTGGCGGAAATGTGCAACGTGGAGATCGAACTGGGGAAAGCACGCCTGCCCAAGTTCCCGACGCCGAAGAACCTGTCGCCCTCAGAGTACTTACGGGAGCTTTGCGAAGAGGGTCTGAGGAAGCGGTATCCGCTTGAAAAGGCTCAGGACGGGCAATGGCGCCTTCGTGAGGGGCACGCTGAGGCGGAATTGCCGGTTCCATTGCCCGAAATCCTGGAACGCCTTGATTACGAACTGGGCGTGATCGGCAGGATGGGGTTCGATTCCTATTTCCTCATCGTATGGGATTACGTCCAGTATGCGAAAAAGAACGGCATCGTTGTGGGCCCGGGGAGGGGTTCCGCGGCAGGCGCACTTGTCACCTACGTGCTGGGAATCACAGAACTGGACCCTCTCCGATATGATCTCCTGTTCGAGCGCTTCCTGAATCCAGACCGCATCTCCATGCCGGACGCAGACGTGGATTTTGATGACGAACATCGTGATCAGGTTGTGGAATACGTTCGCCAGAAATACGGGCGCGATTGCGTCGCCAATGTGATCACCTTCGGGACGATGCAGGCGAAGGGCGCGATCAAGGACGTCGGGCGCGCGATGGGCATGACGTTCGACGAGACGGACCGGATCGCCAAGCTCGTTCCAAACAGAGTTGGCGTGGAGCTTTCCGAATGCCTTGAATCAGAGCCGGAGTTCCGCAAGGCGTATGAAGAGAACCCGCGAAACAAGAAACTCGTCGACCTGGCGATGCAGCTTGAGGGGGTAACCCGCCACGTATCAGTTCACGCGTGTGCGGTGGTGATTTCGGACATCCCCCTCGAGAACTTCACCCCCCTGCAGTACGCTCCACGAAGCGAAGACGTGATCATCACCCAGTACGAAGCCCACGCGCTCGAATCACTCGGCCTCCTGAAAATGGACTTCCTCGGGCTTCGGAACCTCACGGTGGCGAAGCGGGCAACCGAATTGATCAAGAGGAACCACGGGGTTGACGTGGACTTGTACAATCTGCCCTTCGACGACCCCGCCACGTACGAATTACTCTCGCGCGGCGAAACGACCGCGGTCTTTCAGCTCGAATCCTCGGGAATGAAGCGGTACCTCAGGGAACTCCGCCCGAACCGATTTGAAGACATCATCGCGATGGTGGCTCTGTACCGCCCGGGACCGATGCAGTTCATCGAGGAGTACTGCGCAAGGAAACATGGCCGGGCCCCGATCATCTATGACCACGAACTGATGGTGCCGGCGCTCGAAAGCACGTACGGGATCACTGTCTATCAGGAACAGGTGATGCAGATGTCGCGCGAACTCGGCGGATTCACGCGCGGAGAAGCGGACACGCTGCGGAAGGCCATGGGCAAGAAGATCGGTTCGCTCATGGACCAGATGAAAGGGAAATTCGTTTCGGGAGCCCGTGAGCGCGGAATCGGCGAAGAACTCGCCACGAAAATCTGGGGCGACTGGGAGAAATTCGCCTCCTACGCATTCAATAAGAGCCATGCCGCCTGTTATGCATTTGTCGCGTTTCAGACTGCATACCTGAAGACGCACTATCCTTACGAATTCATGGCGGCTGCGCTTTCGTCGGAAATAGGGGATTCGAAGCGGATCATCGTGCTCAGCGACGAATGCCGCCGGATGGGCGTTCCGCTTCTGCCTCCGAACGTGAACAAGAGCGAACTGCAATTCACCGTCAGCAAGGAAGGAATCCGTTTCGGACTTCTCGCCGTCAAGAACGTGGGTATCCACGCAATCGAGGCGATCACCCACGCACGTGAGCAAGAAGGCCCGTTCTCCTCGTTATTCGATTTCTGCCGTCGGGTGGACAACAAGGCGATCAACAAGCGCATGATCGAGAGCCTCATAAAGTCGGGCGCAATGGATGACCTGGGAGAACGGGCACAGATGCTCGCAGGGCTTGATGCGGCGATCAATTGGGCACAGAACGAGCAGGAAAACCGATCCCGGGGACAGACATCTCTCTTTGACGCCGGGTCGTCTGACGTCGCGCACGGCCCTGCGATCGAGGAGACAACGCCAACTCTTCCTTCTGTGGAGCCGCTTTCGGTCCAGGAAAAGCTTGAACAGGAAAGAGAACTGCTGGGCTTTTACGTTTCAGGCCACCCTCTTGACCCGCATCGGGTTGACATTGAGTTGTTCTGCACCCACAGCAGCGAGGCGCTGGGGGAACTGGGCGGCGACACGCCGCTTTTGATCGCTGGAATCATTCGGAGTATCCGCCGTATCACGACGAAGGCGCAGAAACAGATGGCGGTCCTTGTGTGCGAGGATTTCTCCGGCACGTTTGAAGTGGTCGTGTTCCCGGACGTCTACGAAGCCGCACAGGATTACCTCATAGACGACCAGATCGTGTTCGTGCGGGGCACCAGATCGCGCGACGAACCGAAAGTGATGGCGCTCGAGGTGATCCCGATCACCCATGCGCGGATGCGCCTGGCAAAGGCAGTGGATGTCAGCGTCGCTTCGGAGAAGCTCACTGACGACGCAGTGGGAGAACTCCGACGTATCATCAAAGCCCACGGCGGAACACTGCCCGTGTACATTCACGTAACCACAAAATCCCACGGCAGGTTGCGGTTCCGCGCTCGATCCGGCGCGATGAACCCGACTAACGATTGTCTGGCGGAGCTGGGAAAGCAGCCCGCGGTGGAATCGGTAACGTTGTGCCCTGCCGTGTGGGAAGTACCCCAGCCGCCGCGTCGCGGTTACGGTGAGGGCAATGGCGCGGCGGCGGCTGGCTACCGCTAACCTTTCCCGGAATCAGAGGCGCAGTAGATCCACTCTGCGCGGGAGACATACTCGATGAGGTCATCCATCACGGTGAGACCGGACTCCGCGTACGGAGTCGTGCGACCAGAGCTGTACGGCCATTTCGCTGAACATCTCGGGCGCTGCATCTACGAGGGGATCTGGGTCGGCGAGGAGTCCCCCATACCCAATGACGGGGGCATACGGTGCGATACCGTCAACGCGCTCAAGCGGATAAGGCCGCCGATACTGCGATGGCCGGGTGGCTGTTTCGCCGATGTGTACCACTGGGAGGACGGGATCGGGCCGCGTGATCAGCGCCCCAAACGCCCGAACCACTGGTGGGAGGGGGAGGATACGAATGCGTTCGGCACCCACGAGTATCTGGAAACGTGCGAGAGACTGGGAGCGGAACCGTTCATCTGCCTCAACGTCGGAAGCGGTACCCCGCGCGAGGCACTCAATTGGGTCGAGTACTGCACCTACTCCGGCGATACGGAATACACACGGAAACGAGCTCGAAACGGGCATCCACTACCCTGGAACGTCCATTACTGGGCAGTCGGGAACGAAAACTGGGGCTGCGGCGGGAAATTCGAAGCACGGGATTATGCACGCGAATACCGGCGGTTTGTGAGCTTCCTGAAGCAGACGGCGCCACAGGGAGAGTTCGTGATCTGCGGATTTGACCAGCAGAAATGGAACCTTGATGTGCTGGATGAACTGCGTGACGACCTCGGGTATATCGACCACATATCGATCCACAGATACGTCTCTCGCGGCACGGGATCGGGGTTCACTCCGGAGGAATACTGGCTTCTTTTGAAAGACGTCTCCGCTCTGGAAGACGTTATTCTCATGACGAGCGGTACTGTCCAGTCATTCACCCAGTACTCAAAGCGCTACATCGGCATCGCGCTCGACGAGTGGGGCGTATGGCATCGCGACGCCACGGTAGACCGTGGGTTGTCCCAGCCGAATACGCTGCGGGATGCGATTTTTGCGGCGTCGGCGTTCCACATGTTTCAAAGGCACGCCAGCATCCTCAGCATGACAAACATCGCGCAAACCATCAACGTGCTTCAGTGCCTCCTGGCCACTGACGGGGACAAACTCGCGCTTACGCCGACGTACTACGTCTATGACCTTCTCCAACCTCACAAAGGAGCGACGGCAATCGTGACCGAGGTTGACGGACCTTCTGTGGAGGTTACCGACGCCGGACGGAGGAGTACGCTCCCGGTTCTTGATGCATCGGCAACAGCATCCCCTGACGGCACCATGACGATTTCTGTAATCAACCGGCACCCTTCGGAGGCTCAGGAGGGATGCGTCAAAGTGGCCGGAAGTACTTCTTTCCCCAACATCTCCGCCCGTTGCCTCGGGGGAACCTCGCCCGGCGCCGAGAACAAACCGGGGGCAACCGAATCAGTTGCTCCGGCGGAGGTCAGCACGGCCCCGGTGAAAAACGGGGAATTCGTGCACACGTTCCCGCCCTGTTCCGTGACGGTGTTCCGTCTCAGCCACGTGTAACCCGCCGCCGGTGTGAGTTCCGGCCGCGCCCTATCCCGCGCGGCCGGTTTGCCACCGTTCGGTGTCTCCTCCTACCTTCGACAGGACGATGACAAGACCGAACCATTCACCTGGAGACACTTTATGACGCTTCCTGACGCCTCTTGTGAGCCGATCGTGCTTGCGTATTACTATATCTGGTTCACCAGAGGCTGGTTTGATGGATCCCACACCCCGCAATACAAAGCCACAATGGCGGACATTCATCCCGCCATCGGGTCGTACGATTCCCATGATCCGGACGTGATTTCGGAGCACATGAAGCAGTGCGTGAAGGCAAAACTTGATGCGCTTGCGGTGAGTTGGTTTTACCAGAAAAGGAACCTTACCGGCGCGACGAGCGATGACATACTCGAAATGGTGATGACGGCTGCTTCAGATCACGGACTTCGAACATGTATTGACATGGAGGCGGCCGGGCTTTCCGCCGACCGGTTGTATGAGGCCTTGAAGCACTACCTCAGTCGTTATTCGAATGACCCGCGCGCACTTCACGCGCAAGGTAAGCCTGTGGTGCTGTGCTGGGCCACATGGAAACTCGGGGCGGATGTGTGGACTCAGATCACGAAAAGGCTTCGAGAGCAGGGCATGGACGCGTTCTACGTCGCCTCCAACCAGATGGATCCTTCCTACTTCTCGTTTCTCGATGCGCTGGAGTGTTACACGCCGCTGTCGCCGGCGCAGACCGTCATGGAGCAGTACACCAGCGCACGCGCCGCCGTGGATGCGTATAACGAAATGCCTGCCGGCTTGACCAGACCGGGAAGATGGCATGCCACGGTGATGCCGGGTTTCGAGGATCGGTTGATGACCGATCGGCTCAAACGGGACGACTACGCGCATTTCCGTATGCGGCGGTCAGGGTACTATTACTGGGAAACTTTTGCCGCCGCCATGGCGTCTCGCCCAGAATGGCTTCACGTGACGAGTTTCAACGAACTTGCCGAGCATTCACACATAGAGGAAACGGTTGAGGATGGAGATCTTTACCTCCGTCTTACTGCGGAATTTGCCACCCATTTCAAAGCCGCGCGAACCGCCTGGAAGTGACAG
>JAKPPK010000128.1 GCA_029547385.1 Candidatus Latescibacterota bacterium | reverse complement strand
AGGATGTTTTCAACATCCTCACCGACATAACCCGCTTCCGTCAGGACGGTCGCGTCTGCGATGCAGAACGGCACGTCGAGAATGCGGGAAAGCGTCTGGGCAAGAAGTGTTTTGCCGGTGCCGGTAGGTCCGACCAGCAGGATATTGCTTTTGTCCAACTCGACGTTTTCGGGGTTGGCGCCAGCGGAACGAATGCGTTTGTAGTGGTTGTACACCGCCACGCTGAGAATTCTTTTGGCGCGTTCCTGTCCAATCGCGTATTCATCCAGATGCCGTTTGATTTCCGCGGGTTTCGGGAGCGGTTTGTCTTGCAGCGCCGGCCGGGTACGCTTCTCGTCATTGAGAATTTCGTTGCACATCTGAATGCATTCATCGCAGATGTGCACATTCGGGCCGGTAATGAGGCGCTTGACCTGGTCCGCGCCGCGGTTGCAGAAGGAACAACGCAGTTCTTCTTCGCGCTTTCGTGTCGCCACTCGTTTTGTACTCCCAGAAGCTGAACTGCCCGGTCTCAGGCAGGGATCTTCGCGATCTGTTTGGTGGTTACGGAATCGATGATGCCGTACTCCTTCGCTTCTTCCGCGCTGAAGAATTTGTCGCGGTCGGTGTCTCTCGCTATGTCTTCAAGGCTGCGTCCGGTATCCATCGAGATCAGCTCGTTCAGGCGGTTCCGCGTTTTCAGGATTTCCTCCGCCTGAATGGCGATGTCGGTCGCCTGCCCCTGAATGCCGCCGGCCCAGGGTTGATGGATCATAATCCGCGCATGCGGCAATGCGGTCCGGTGTCCTTTCTCGCCGGCTGCAAGCAGAATGGCTCCCATGCTGGCTGCCAGACCAATGCACACCGTGTGAACCGGGGCATCGATGAATTTCATCGTGTCATATATCGCAAGCCCCGCGGAAACGCTTCCGCCAGGACTGTTGATATACATTTCGATGGGTGTTTTCGCGTCTTCTGACTGGAGAAACAGGAGCTGCGCGACGACAAGATTGGACACGGCATCGTCTATCGCGGTTCCCAGGAAAACGATTCGTTTTTTGAGAAGCAGGGACCAGATGTCGTAGGCTCGTTCACCGCGACCGTCACGTTCTATTATCATGGGCGCCAGATTCATGGTTTTCACTCCTTGCAGAAACGGGTACTCGTTCGCGCGTGTTCCGGATTGCTGTCCGGTTTCTTATCACTTTTTCGGAACCGGGCTTTCCTCAATCGCCGCTTGCTCCTCGAGGAAGTTCAGGACCGCTTCCTCCTGTAACTCATACCGGATTTGCTCGTACTGTCCGTTGTTGATCATGTAATCCCTGAGGTTGCGAACCGAAGTTCCCATGGACGCGGCCATCCGGGCAATACGAGCGTCCACGTCCTCATCGGGTACGACGATGCTCTCCTGCGCGGCAATCCGTTCAAGGAGGAGCGAAGCCCGGACCTCTCGCAACGCGTCCTCGCGGTGCTCCGCGCGAAACTCGTTCTCATCGTGCTCGTGTCCCTGTTGCTTGTGCTGCTGAAACATCCTTGTAAGCAGTCGCTGGACAAGGGTCTCCGGGACTTCAATCTGGTTTCTTTCCACAAGTGCGCTTTTCAGTCCGACGTGCACCTGCTGCTTAGCGAGCGCGTCGAGCCGGCGCTTGATGTCCGCCTCCAGGTCTTTCCGGAGATCATTTTCCGTCGCGTATTCGCCGAGTTCCTTTAGGAAGTCTTCAGTGATCTCGGGTACGATTCGCTCACGGACCTCTTTGAGGGTTATGGACGCTTTTTCCTCTTTGCCGGCGCGGTTCTGATCATAGAAATCCTCGCGGTAATGGAACGTTACGTTCCGCGTATCGCCTTGTGCCATTCCGACGATCTGTTCGTCCAAATCCTTGCTCACCGATCCGGTTCCGCCCAGAACCCATCGGAGGTTGTCTTGTTTCTGGCCAATGAGGGGGACACCCGTTTCATCGAGTTTCTGGAGATCGATAACCACGACGTCGCCGTTTTGCGCAGGGCGTTCGACCGGAGTCTCGGTTGCGCGGCGTTCACGCAGGAAATTGACCTGTCTCGTCACGTCCTCTTCGGTCACCGTGTGAACCGGCCGGATCGCCGGGAGCCCTTTGTAATCCTGCACGTCGAATTGTGGCTTCACCTCGACAGTTCCGGAAAAACGCAACGGTTCACCCGGTTCCGCATTGACCGAATCGATCTGCGCCTGGTCTACGGGCTGAAGCTTGTTCTCTTCCAGAGCTTTCTGCCACGATTCCTCCATGAGGTCGCGGATGACCTGGGCGCGGATGTCTTTTCCGAACCACCTCCTGATGACGGAATCGGTTGCCTTACCCGGTCGGAAACCAGGGATTGTTCTGGTACGGCGATATTCCTTTACCGTGGAGGTTATGCGCTCTTCTATGGCGTCGGGTTCGACTTCGATGTTAATGCGTCGGCTGCACGGTGCGGTTTCAGTGACCTCAAGTTTCATCGGGTTCCTCAATTCGCGCTGGCGCCGTGGCCAGTCGGGTGCCAGTGATGAAGGATCGTCGCGGGGCGAACGCCTTCGGGAAAGGGTGTGCTGCGCGAGGGATGCGAGAGGAGGGACTCGAACCCTCACGCCGAAAGGCACCAGATCCTAAGTCTGGCGCGTCTGCCAATTCCGCCACTCTCGCGTTCATGGCCCGCACGCAGGTTACCTGCGAGCAGATTGCTCAAAATATTAAAGATACCACTGCGGCGTGAGGAGGTCAACGAAGCGGTGAACCATGCACCGGTTCGCGCACGCCGTGTCCGTGCAGAATGCGCGCAAATCAGTGTAACTTGATTACCACGCCCACGCGGCGGCAACGCGGTGAACACCGCCAAACGCGCCCGCGAGGCTGTAGGCATAATCCAGGGAAAGGCTTTTGTGAACGACCCCGAAGCCTGCGGCGAGCCCTGACCCTCCGAACGCCGACCCGTGGCGATCATCGAACGCGAATCCCGATTTGTGAGTGCCGTCACTGTCTGTGTTGGAGCGGTACCGTACGAGGGAAGCATACCCAACCCGGATGAACAGGGGCTCGAAAGGGCGAATTTCCGCGCCTACGGAAGCGGAAACTTCGTTATCCCGCGGGAGCGTGAAATCAGAAACCAGCAGCAGGGGCAACGGGAAATGGGCCGGGCGGTGAGAAACCCCGGCGTGGAACTCCGTCGGAACATCATCTTTCAGCCCCTGTGAACCGCCGACGTAGCTGCTTAGAGCACCTCCAAGGTTTTCCGCGGACACCGCAACGACAGTCTGCTGATTCGGCGCGTGCCACTGGAGTCCGACGTTCATCAACAGCGCAGAGGCCGAATAGGCGTCGATCGTCGATCGTATCCAACCGAGTGAAACACCGCCGACAATCCCCAACCGCAGCGGCCCGGCCCACCCGACTCTGAGGGAGAGATCGTTTGCCCCAAACGTGCCGACTTCCGCGGCCGTCTCATTGGTCCGTTGGAACTCTCCGAACGAGACGTTTCCGAGGACCACAGACCAGACGCCGTGGCGAGCGGGGTACGCGCCGTACGCAACCACCGGCAGCACGTCAAGCACGTAATCCGTCACCGCGATACCAGCGGTTCTGGAGGCAATTCCGCCTGAAGCTGATGGGTTGCCTGCTGCGGCCAGAGGGTTGGCTGACAGCGCGCAGTCCGCGCCGCCAAGGGCAGCGGAACGACTGGTGGCGACGAGGAAAAGGCTCTTGAAACCTGCGGCGCCGCTGTCATCTCCGGACCCGAACGCTTCCACCCGAGAGGCGACCAGGAAGAAGGCAAGGCCACTGTATGCCAGCCATCTGAAGTTCATGACAGATACTCTCGGACCAGATCATTCACAAGCGCGGGGTTGGCGCGCCCCTTCGTGGCCTTCATCACCTGACCGACAAAGAACCCCATAAGCTTGACTTCGCCGGCTCGAAAACGCTGGATTTCTCCCGGGAATCGGCCCATGACTTCCGCGACGATACCCGCGAGGGCCGTCTTGTCCGATATCTGCGCCAATCCACGCTCTTCGACTATTTGCGTTGCCTGCTTTCCAGAATCCACCATCTCCGCGAAGACATCCTTGGCAACGTTCTGGTTGATGGTACCAGATACCACCAGGGCAATCAGTTCGGCGAGACGCGGAGGGCTGACCGGAAAGACTGACAC
>JAKPPK010000127.1 GCA_029547385.1 Candidatus Latescibacterota bacterium | reverse complement strand
TCGTCGGCGAGGATGTAGACGATGTTTGGCCTGGGCCTTTGTGTCGAGCCCATGCCCCTGACCCTCCCGTGTACCTCGCACTGCGCCTGTTCAGAATCGGTATCCGACCGAGTAACTTCATTCGGCTGCACGTCTTCCCGGTGCGTCGTCATTCGAACAGTCTTGCGCGTTCCCCGACCCCGAGCACCGCATCCTGCCGCACCAGCGTCTTCTGGATCTCCCGGATATTCACCTCCCGCACCGTGCCTTCCTTTTCTGCCGCGAGAGCGGCCGCAACGCCAGCCGCGTGGCCCGTGGCGAGGCATGTCGCAGCACCTCTGAGCGACGCCTGCGAGAGGTGGTCGCACGCGATTGAGCGCCCGGCGACGATGAGGTTCTCGACGTTCCGCGGCAGCAGGGCGCGGAGCGGCACATCGTGGTGGCCTTTCAGCCCTTCGTATTTGAACACCGTGCCTTTCAGGTGGTAATCGAGGCCACGGCAGTTCAGCGCCACCACGTCGTCAAACCGCGCGTTGCCGCGCAGGTCGTCGATGGTCAGCACGCAGTCCCCGATAATGCGGCGCGTCTCCCGCACACCGAGATGCGATTGGGCGACGATGT
The DNA here is from genome assembly GCA_029547385.1 of Candidatus Latescibacterota bacterium. GTDB lineage: Bacteria > Latescibacterota > MWCZ01 > MWCZ01 > MWCZ01 > MWCZ01. The sequence continues at coordinate 6,989 of JAKPPK010000127.1, read as the reverse complement.
ACGCGTCCTCAAACCCGGGGATCGTGTCGCGCAGATTCTGCAGATGCTTGAGCGCGCCGCGCAGGCCGTCCGCTTCGGCGCGCGTGAGGGCTTTCGGGTCGAGCGGGTTGATGTCCGAGTTCCCCTGAATCCGCACGGCATCCCGGTGGATGCAGAGCTTCACCTGCGGCATCACGCCGACATGGTATTTCTCGCCGGTAGCCGGGTCGCTCGCATTTGGGGGGAAGACGATGGAGAGCATGCGCTGGGCGCCGGACGCCTTCACTGGCTCGTCAATGTTGTTCACATGCAGACCGAGGCGATCCTTGTTGGCGCGCGCCCACTCGAGCACTCGGAGGTGATCCACCCCGCAGGCGATGTAGTCGCACGACACCTGCTGCAGGTTCTCCACCTCCGTCATGTCGAAGGGCGCGCCGGCGAACGCGGCGATATCGGCGTCGCCGGTTGCGTCCACGAAACATTTGCCGAGAATCACCCCTGTTCCGCCCTTGTTGTGCACGATGATGCCGCGTACCGCATCGCCGTCTCTTACCACGCCGGACGTCCACGTGTGGAACAGGAATTCCGCGCCCGCCTCTTCCATCATGTCGAGCGCGACCTTCCGCGTCCACACCGGCCAGATTTCATTGCGTCTCTCCACGAGGAAGGCGTTCCCATCGGCCTCCATGCGCGTCATGAACTCCCACGGAAGCCCGCGGATAATCTGGTTGCCGTCCGAGTCGAAGAACTGACTAAGCCCGGTGTTGTACGGGGCGGTTGTGCACCCGCCGAGGTACCCGGCTTTCTCCACCAGCAGGACACTGGCTCCTGTCCGTGCCGCGGCCACGGCGGCGATGAAGCCGGATGTTCCACCGCCCACCACAACCACGTCGGCGTCCGCCGTGACGGGAAGGGTTGTGGCGGGGAGGTTGATGGTCTTTTGACCGCATTCATGGGCCATGGTCCTCTCCTTTGCCGGTGAACCCCCGATTCCGCTTGTCTGAAACGCACAGGCGCCGCTCATGGAGGCTTCAAGTCAATAAGGAATCTCCGCATCCAGCCCCCGAATCGGTTCCGTGGAGCGAATGCGCAGCAGACCGTGATCTTTTTGCATCAACGTTCCTACCCGGACACCATCCGGAAACAGAGCCTTCGACTCCGGGTGGTTGTTTCGAAGGTTCCACCCTATGCAACCCTCAATGTGCCTGAGCAGCGACCGTCCAACATCCGCTTCCGCAAAAAAAACGTTGAGGACGGAGAGGTACTCGAGTACTTTTTCGTTGATCCTCTTGTACTCCTCCACAGCCTGCAAGGGCCCTTCTTCGGGCAGCTTCCTACACATTCCAGGCCAGATGAGTTCGCTCACACCCGTTTGCGCCTTTTCGGCGTTGAATATGCCGTAATTGAGCCCCAGGACCTGAATGAGATGCTCACGCTGGCGTTTTGCGAACGCGCTCGTCTGGCCGATGTAATGGATCATGTGCGTGCCGTCGTGCTGTTTGACGGTCCACAGGTACACGCCGGGAGACGCGGCGCAAGGAGCCTCGAAAACCGACCGATCCCGACCGACGAAGCGATAGGGGCCCTTGAAGTCCAGTTCTAACGTAGATGACGGCATTTATGTGGTTCCCTTCCCGACGGGCGCGACGGAACGCGCCCCTCCAAAAGCCGCCCCGCCATCAGGTGTGCGCGTTGCCCTTCCAAGCGCCATAGTCCGCCATCGCGGACTCATATGACGGGGAACGCACAGGCCCTTTCAGGAGCGGGTCGTTCACGCTCTCCATCCACTCCCACAGCATGGTGTCGAGGCGCACCTTGATATCCGCGTATTCGGGCTTTGAAGCGACGTTTTCAAACTGGTTCGGATCGGCCTCCAGATCGTACAGCTCCACCTGTGGTATGCCCCGCTTCGCCAGCACCTCTTCGAAACGCACCGGTACGGCGGCGAAATCGATCGGGGCGTCGAAATGGCGGATCAACGAGTGGCGACTGGTCCGCACACACCGGGATTGCGACTTGTGGTAGAGGGCGAATATGGCCTCGCGCACCGGTTCGGAACATTCGCCTCGCAAACTGGGGGCGAAACTCCTCCCGTGGAGGCCGCCCGGAACCGGTATTCCCGCCAGATCGAACAGTGTGGGGAGGTAATCCACATTGCTGAGGAGTAGATCACACGTTGTGCCGCCGGTCGCGCCGGCCCCCGGGTACCGCACGATGCACCCGATGGCGACGCCGGGGTCGTAGAGAAACCACTTGGCGCGCGGCATCTCGATCCCGTGGTCGGTGGTGAAGACCACAATGGTGTCGTCTTGGAGGCCGCTCTTGCGCAACGCTTCCACGATGAAGCCGACCGCCTCATCCACGTGGCGGATTGCGCCCTGAAAGGCCGCCATGGCCTTCCTCGACGATTCACAATCGGCAAGATACGGTGGTACTTCCACCCCGCGCTCGTCATCAGGCTTCACCCCGCCGTGATCAAACGGGGTGTGGGTCTGGAAAAACCCGACCTGCGCATAGAACGGCGCCGGTTCCTTTCCTCGAGAACGCAGTAAATCCGCCACGTCGGCGGCAATTACCTTCGCGGACGGGAAACCTTGCCCCCGGATGGAGTCGAACGCCAGACGGGGCAGTTCGTCCGGAACGACTTCATGCTGGATGCCGAACAGGTGCGTTGTGTAGCCTGCCGCCTTGAGCAACTGACTCATGTGACGCACGTCATCTCGGATGCGCCAGCGGAAGGGGTACCCGCAGAGGTCCATGAGGCCGTGCGTCTGCGGGTAGAGACCGGTAAGCTGCGTGGCGCGGCTGGCGGAGCAGATCGGCACGGCGGCGAAGTAGTTGGTGAGGCGAACACCCTCGGCGGCCAGCGCATCGATGGCGGGGGTGTGGAGCGTCGGATGCCCGTAGCAGCCGAAATGGCGCCCGGAATCGTGCGTGGTGATCTGCAGAATGTTGGGGTGTCTGCCCATGGCTTGCTCCTTTTCCCTGCTGTGCAAAATGGCGATTACGGATGCCCAGCCCAACCCCCGCGTACGCCCTTCCGCCGGTACCCTACCGCCGGGTGACCTCGATCAAGCTGTGGCGACGCGGGGTGTTCGTGTCAAGTGTTTCTGTGAAAAAAGTTCAATCGGGGTACGCGGGCTGCGGGCTCTGGGGTGCGACAACAAGTTGAGGATATTGAGGATAGGAACTTGAGACAGGGAGACGATGGCTGCCGACTCGTACCTTCCTGCCGCCACATTGAACGGTGGAGGAGGTGCGGGGAGGGTCTTCGGCATTATTGCGCCGGGCGGGGTTCTTCCGGTTCCGGGTTTTCCGAAACACCGTCGCGGTTGCGATTTTGAAGGGTGCGCAACTCCTGTTCGAAGCGAACCATGTCGCGCTGGAGGGCGTCGAGCTTCAGCATGATCGGGTCGCCGATGCCGGTGTGCTCAAGCGCGGAAGCGACGCGTGCGCCGCGCTGCCTCACCACGCGGCCGGGAACGCCCACCACGGTGCTGTCATCAGGGACATCTTTGAGCACGACGGCGTTGGCACCGATGTAGACGTTGTTGCCAATCGTGATGTTGCCGAGAACCTTCGCGCCCGCGCCCACCACAACGCCATTTCCCAGCGTCGGGTGGCGCTTGCCGGTTTCTTTTCCCGTTCCCCCCAGCGTAACGCCTTGATACAGCGTGCAATCGTCCCCGACAATCGCCGTCTCGCCAATGACGACACCCATTCCGTGGTCAATGAAGAACCCGCGGCCAATCTGTGCGCCCGGATGGATCTCGATGCCGGTCAAAAAGCGCCCGATCTGGGAGAGCAACCGCGGAATGAACGGGACGCCATGCCTGTGGAGAAAATGCGCCACGCGATAGTTCCACAGAGCGTGGAGCCCGGCGTAGGTGAAAACCACCTCGAAGACGCCCCAGAAGCCACGGGCTGCGGGATCGCGTTCAAAAACCGCCTTGACGTCGCGAAACATACGTTCTGGCTCCTTTTGCCCGGCGCGCCGGGCGCCCTGGCGCATCGTCTGCAGTCGGACTAGAAGAATACTCGGCGCGTGAGGGCGACGTCAATCGGCCGGATCGCTCTCGCGGGCCACGGCGTGGCTCCGCCGGGTGCAACGCTTGACTTGGCCGCGCACGGGCGGTATTCTCACATTTCTCAACGAGTCTTTGAGCGGATGCAATCTGCTCTAATCTCTACCACCATTACCCCCCGAGGCGGCGAGGAAGTTCCGATTTCGGGCGGGCGGCATCACGATTTCCGCGTGATTCAACCAGAGGGATTGTGGCATGAGTGACAAACGGGTAACCCGTTGGCTCGCGTTCCTGATGTTCCTTGTCGTGTTCGGGATCTATTTCCGGACCATGGCACCGACGACATCCTTCTGGGATTGCGGGGAGTTCATCGCATGCTCGTTCACGCTGGGAATCCCTCATCCACCGGGGTCCCCGCTGTTCATCATGCTGGGCCGCGTGTTCTCGATGTTCCCGATCGAGGGGTTCCTGAAGGCGTGGGGATGGCTTCCGGAATACGCCGACGGTGCCGCGCGAGTGAACATCATGTCCCCGTTAGCCGGCGCTCTTTCGGCGTTGTTCTGTTACCTCGTCATTCTGCGTCTGATCCGCGGCTGGCAGGGCCCTCTCGGAACCGTGAAGGAACGCTGGTCGGACCATGTCGGCGCGGTGGCAGGCACACTGATTTTCGCGCTGGCGGATTCCAACTGGTTCAACGCGGTTGAGGGCGAGGTGTACGCGTACGCCATCTTCCTCATGATGCTGGCGCTGTATCTCGGCCTGGTGTGGGCCGATTCGATTGGGAAACCGATTCACCTGCCGCTTGCCCTGTTCCTGGCGTACCTCATGGGACTGGCCAGCGGGCTCCACCTGTTGTGTTTGCTTGTGCTCCCCACCATCGCGTTCATCGGCCTTTTCACGTATGTCAAGGACCGGTATGACGCGTGGAAGATCGTCGGCGCCGCGGCCCTGCTGGTTATCGGCGCGTACTTCGCGATGCATGCGATGAATGCGCGCCGTCTGCTCGGCGACGAATGGGCGGAACCGGCGTCGCTGTACGGCCTCAGCGAAGACCCCATGGCCTACCTGCAGATCAGCATCGTGCTGGCAGTGATTTTCGGCGTGGCAGGCGTGGTGGTGACGTTCCTTACGAAGACGGTGAAAACTCGCGACATCTGGGCGGCGATATTCGTTGCCGGAGCCGCGGCGGCAACGGTTCAGTCGCTTACGGGAGTGTTCTTCTGGGTTGAAAATGTGCAACCCTTCCCGACCTCGCGCGTGGTCGGCGCTCTCGGGTTGCTGGTGATCCTGTACTTCCTCTCGCAAAGCCGGGAGCGACCCTCCATTCCCATCCTGAAGGGGTATCACCTTCTGGTCGGAATGTTGCTTCTGGTGGTGGTCGGATATTCCACGTACCTCTTCCTCATGATCCGGTCCGGATTGAACCCCACGATTGACGAAAACAACCCGGAGAACTGGAAGAACCTCTTTGACTTCCTTGCCCGCAAGCAGTACGGCAATGAAGACATGTCCATGATCATCTTCAGCCGCAAAGCCAGCATGCAGTATCAGTTCTGGGACATGTTCATCAAATACCTGCTGCACCAGTTCCCCATGAGCATCTCCGGAGCGCTGTTTGACTGGAAGCTCACGTTCAGGTCTGCAATGGAGGTTTCGTACTTCGGGATGCGTGTGCCCGATTTTCCGCTCCTGCTCATGTTCCTTGGCCTCGGGTGGCACTTCAACGCTGATAGAAAGCGCTTTTTCGGCATGCTCGCCCTGTTCATCATCTCCGGTCTGGGGCTGGTGATCTATCTGAACATGCCCGATCCGCAACCGCGTGAGCGGCATTACGTGTTCACCGGCGCGATTTCGGTGATGGCGATCTGGATGGGCATGGGGGTGACCGGCCTCATTCGGACGGCATCGTCGTGGCTGCCTGCGTCCGTGCCTGAATGGCTTCGGACGAAATTCCTCCCCGTCCTGATGGCCCTGATCGGGTTTGCTGTGCCGGTGTGGTTCCTGCTGGGATACCCGCTCGTGGACGAATACTCGGGTGATTTCAGCGTGCGCTACTCCAACTTCGTCAAACACGACCGCAGGTACGACACGGTTGGCTACGATTACGCGTACAACATCCTCCAGTCGTGTGATAAGGACGCCGTGCTGTTCACCAACGGGGATAATGACACCTTCCCGCTCTGGTACGTTCAGGAAGTGGCCGGCGTGAGGAAGGATGTGCGGGTTGTCAACCTGAGCCTTTTGAACACCGACTGGTACATCCAGCAACTGCGGGATAACGAGCCGAAACTTCCCATGAGCGCGAGCTGGACGAACGACTGGATCACCAACACCCTGTGCGGCAACACGCTTGAATCGCTCATCAGTTCGGGCCGGATTGATCTCACTCCGAATGGCACGCCGTACGACGAGAATGGCCGCGTGGTGGGCTGGGTGACAAAACCCGTGACGGCGGGAAGGGTGGATTCTGCGTACATCGAGCTGAAAAACGGCGAGATCCGGCGCGGCATCCTCGGGGTTCCGATTACCGGCAGCACGGTGCTGAAGGAGTACGGCAAGGCCGTGTGGGATACGATTCCGGATGCGGAGGTGCGTGTTCGGTTGATTGGTCAGTCCTTCCCCGGAATCACGTGGGATATGCCGGCTTCGCCTGAGTACCGCGTGCTTCGTGTGCAGGACGTGATGATTTTCAAAATCCTCGACTGGGTGAAGTGGCAACGGCCCGTCTACTTCGCGGTCACCGTGGCATCCGATAACCTGATCGGCCTCGACAAATACCTGCAGATGGAAGGAATGGTTCTTCGGATCACCAACCAGGCGGACAGCACCTACGTGGAAGGGCGCGGCTCGTACGCACTCGACATCGAGCGCTCAAAGCACAATCTGGACAACGTATACCAGATCCGGCACATGATGGACCAGCGGATTTACAAGGACGACAACATGCTGAAGCTGGTCTCGAACTACCGCTCCGCCTACCTGCGG
>JAKPPK010000099.1 GCA_029547385.1 Candidatus Latescibacterota bacterium | reverse complement strand
CACGTAGAGGCCCACGGAAAAATCGGAAAGCGACAGAACACCCGGCAGTGTCTGCACCACGCGAATTGGATCCGGTTCCGCAAGCGCAGGTGCGGTGCGGAAATCCGGCATACGGAGCGTCGTCCGGCTCGGTGCGATGGTGAGTGAGGGTGCGGTTACGCGTTCAGCTTCGACCTGAACCGCGGCGACCTCTATTGCCTCTTCGGCAAGCTCAATATTGTGGACCAGCACGCCACCGTTGACGGTGATTTCCTTCGTGTAATCCTGATACCCGAGGAAGGCAACTCGCAGCACGTGGTTGCCGGGAGGCACGTTCGGGATGGCATAGTAACCCGCAAGGTTCGTGATCGCGCCTGTGCGGAGATCCTCAAAGAAAACCTGAACGTACGGGAGGCTTTCGCCGGAGGATTTGTCTCGAACGTACCCGCTTACGGTCGCCGCCTGGGCGGCCCGTGGAACAAGCACGGCGGCGAGCGATGCAACGAGCGCGGCAATCCGAACGAAACGTTGTGGCATTCTCTATCCATTCGTGGTGAAGAATCAGTCTTCCGGGTTCGCACGCTGGGTGCCGTCTGTCATCCCAACTTACCTATACCGGCGAACTTGCGTGACCGGTTCCAGAAAATGAGCGGTTTGCACGTTTTTTCTGCAGCGGTTCTGGGAGGGTGGGAACCGGTTGATGTTCTGTGCCAGATTAGGTGGAGGGCAATCCTGTCAGAACAACCTTCCGGAAGGTACGATTGTGACGAATTGCGGGTGTGAGATCGAGGCCAGTAATCGGGGAGAACACCGGACCCTTATTGCCGTTCTTGTGATCAACGCGTTGATGTTCGTGCTCGAGTTCGGCTTCGGCGTTGTGGCGCAGTCCACGGGCCTCATATCGGATTCACTGGACATGTTTGCGGACGCTTCTGTCTACGCGATCAGTCTCTACGCCGTTGGCAGGAGTGCCGCACTGAAGGCAAGGGCCGCCGCACTGAGCGGCTTCTCGCAGATTCTCCTGGGAGCAGGCGCGTCCGTTGAGGTCGCACGACGATTCGTGTTCGGAAGCGATCCTGTCAGCAGTGCGATGGTGGCGATTGGCCTCGTGGCGCTGGTGGCAAACGTTACCTGCATGATGCTCATTTATCGTCACCGTCTGGGCGAGGTCCACATGAAAGCGTCGTGGATCTTTTCGAAGAACGATGTGATCGCGAACGTGGGAGTC
>JAKPPK010000098.1 GCA_029547385.1 Candidatus Latescibacterota bacterium | reverse complement strand
CGCCCTCACGAGATGATGCATGATCTCACGCGGCTCGATCATCCGCCCTTCGCCTACTTCGCCGTCGGCCAGCTCACCTTTCCCGGTCGGAGTGATGTGGTAACCTGACTCCAGGAGCAGAGGGATGTTCCGCTGAGTGGCGGGCGCCTTCAGCATGGCGGTGTTCATCGCGGGCACAAACATGACCGGCGAATACGTGGCAATGATCATCGTGCTGAGAAAGTCATCCGCGATACCGTGTGCCGCTTTCGCCAGGATGTTCGCTGTTGCCGGCGCAATGACTATGATTTCGGCCCACCGTGCCATAGCAATGTGTTCCGTGGACATCGCGCGGTTGCGCCCGTACATACCCACGACGACGTCGTGGCCGGACAAGGTTTCGAATGTGAGCGGTGCAACGAATTCCGTCGCGTGCTCCGTCATGACTACCTTGACTTCCGCGCCCGCCTTCACGCAGAGACGCACAAGTTCGCACGTTTTGTAACAGGCGATACCGCCCGTCACCCCGATGACAATCCGTCTCCCCCGAAGCATGTCCCGGTTCCTCCTTCCAACCCCCTGCGCAGCCGACGGAACATTCGGGGGATACGCCGCCGCGCACCCCCCGTTCCCGTCGCAAGAACACGCGGAGTTACCTCCCGATCAGAGCCACAGAACGCGGCGGCAGAAGGACACCACGCTGTCCGTCCTTCTCCTCGATGCCGGCAACTCCCAGCAATTCCCGCGCATCCAGCGGGATCTGTTCGCCCACCGGCACCGCGAACACTTTTTCGTCCGTGAAGTTCTCCAGTACGACATCGCCGCTGATGTACGGGTAGTACCCCACCCGGGCCGGAGCGAGGAAGGCCTGCCCCGTGGCCAGCGCAACCTGCTCCTGAATGACGTTCACGACGGGTTCCGGATAATTCTGCATCTGAAGCACGATCGGTACGTTCAGGTTCTCGTCCATCCGGTAATCCGCGGGAGATGCGCCGAACACGTTCAGCACCACAACGGCACCACCGGAGACGTGCACCTGGCGCGTAACCACGGGAATGCGTTCCGCGCGATGATGTGCGACCCCGCTGACGGAGGCCAGCACCTTCGCGGTGCTTGGCCTGAGGTCGAACCGGAACTCAACCGGCGCGGAGGCCTCCACGGCCCTGTCGCCTACCATGAAGTGGGAGCTGAACCAATGATTTCTCTGGGACCAGCCATCGCCGCCGAAGCCGGCGAGCGTTTTCAATTCCTCGTCGTCATCGTGTTCCGCGAGCAACGACGCGGTAAAGAAGACGGTCCCTCCGGAATTGACAACCTCGGACACGAACGGGGTGAGCTCCGGGCTCCCTGCGACATGGTCAGTAAGGAGTACGGTGGGCGGGAGAAGTTCCGGGAAATCGGCCCGCGGCACCAGCGGCATTCCTAGCATCCCGAGCCCGTCGAAGATGTACCCGTCGTTTTTCGGTGCGGGGCTGTGCGGGCGAATGGCGGTGATGCCGATCGGTTGCTGGCCATCCAGTCGCGACGCAAGCTTTTCCAGCCGTGGTTGCTCTTCCTTCAGGGCCGCCAGGAGGTGTCCCTTCCCGCGGAAAAGCGGGTCGCCATAGCAGAAAAGCGTCAGATTTCGCACGCCTCCGAGGAGCGACTGGTATGCCTGCTCGACGTAAAGGTCGGTGTCGCACTCGATGTAGTCGAACCACGCGCCCTCGAGATTCGGTTCGGCCGCTTTGTGCCAGCGCACGTTGAAGCAAGCTTCGTACTGGGGCGTGAAACCAAAATCGGGAGTGTCCGGGTCGCGTGTTTCCGTGCCGATCCAGGTGGCATCAAATTCGGCGGGCTGGCGAGCCGTATCGTACCCGAAGGTAGCAAGCTGATCATACCACTGCGGGAATTTGAGGATCATCTTTATGTTCGGATTCACTTTCCTGCAGGTGCCGACGAGAGTTTCTCTGCACACCTCCAACAACAGATCGCGCCGGAATTGAGTCCACGTGCGGTCGCCCTTCGCTTCGCGGCAGCGCGGACACGTGCACTGTGTGCAGAGGGCGTCGTCAATGATGAATTCGTCGAACAACTCGGCGCCGGTCTGCATTGCCTTCCGAAGCGCCTCGCGGCTCCACGGCCGGCTGTAGCAGATGTCGGCGCCCCAGCGGCTGTTTCCGCCGATTGCGGTGTCGCTATCCCACTGCGGGATACCTTCCAGTGTGATGTCGCGGCCACGGACCGGCATGATGCCGGTGGCCACTTCCAGTCCAGCCGCTTTGCACTCGTCGCGCAGCATTCGCAGGATGTCCGGGTCAGTTTCGACAGTGCCGCGCCAGACCTCCAGAAAGACCTTTTTCGCGCCTATATCGAGAACATCCTTGATCAGCCGTGCGCGGCTTTCCGCAGTCCGACCGTACCGGGTGATGTGAGGGGCAGTGACGAATACCGACCAGGTGATTGTTGCCATGATAATCCTCGCGAGTTTTCCTGACAGTGGATTCCGAAGGGACATTGTGAATGATAATGACTACCCTGTTCGGGAGCGAAGGTCAGGGAGGCGGGCAACACGGTGGCGTCAGCGGAATCGCTGTACCTGCGTCGGGCCCTTCGACACTCTACTGAGAGGCACCCGGAGACTGGCACACGAGGGCCGGTCGTTCCCAAGGCATAGACAGGCAAACGCCTGCACCATCCGCGTTCAATCCCGCCGCAGGAACCCCGAAAGCCTGCCGTCATTGCGCGCAGGAAAGGGGGCCGGGTATCTTGGAACAGAACTCCCGTTCAACGCCACGCCTGTCTGTGAGGGAATGCGTTATGGCAGTGCCCCGAACCGTGTCCGAAGAGCGCCTGCTTGCGATCATTTGTCATCTGGTAGAACGTGCTGGCGTGCCTGCCACTGATGCGCGCCGGTGTGCCCGAATTCTCGTCACAGCGGACCTTCGGGGTATCCCGTCGCACGGCGTGCGGATGCTTCCCGGCAAGATCCATCGCGTGCTGGGGGGAGCGTTCAACCCGAACCCACGGATCACGAAAGTCGCGGAAATCGGGTCAATTACAGTTCTTGATGCCGACCGGGCAATAGGGATGGTGGCGGGCGCGGTAGCAATGGAGACGGCGATTTCGCTCGCGCGGGGGAACGGCATCTCCTGGGTGAGCGTGCGCAACTCAAATCACTTCGGCGCCGCGGGCAGCTATGTAATGATGGCGGTCGAGGAAGGGATGGTCGGGTTCTGCTTTTCCAATTGCGGCCCCATCATGGCGGTATACGGAACGAAATCGCGCTGCATCGGCAACAACCCGATGGCCATAGGAGCTCCCCACAGGGCCTTTCCCGTTGTTCTCGACATGGCGCTGAGCATTTCTTCGTTCGGACGGATCCACACGATGAAACGAAACGGAGATCCTGTGCCCGACGAATGGTACGCCGTACCGCCAGAACCCGGCAAGGATGCGGTGTTACGGGCGATGGGAGGGCCGAAAGGGAGCGGCCTTGCCATCATGGTGGAGATTCTTACCAGCGTGGTCGCAGGGGGAGCGATCCCGTGGGATATGCGCCCGTTCAAAAGCACTGAGAAAAACGACGGAACGACTCACACGATGATTGCGCTCGATGTGCGGCGGCTGGTTCCGGAGGACCAGTACGAGGAGACTCTTGACCGGTTCGTGGAGCAACTGAAAACTGCGGAACGCGTGGAGGGGGTGAACGAGGTAATCCTGCCGGGAGAGCTGGAATGGCGTTCTACGCTGAAGAAACGAGCGGAAGGAATCCCTCTTGATGCGGACGTGGTGGAATCGCTGGACAACGTTGCAGCTTTCCTTGGAACGGCTGTGCCGTGGGAATAGACAACGCGGCTCCATGTCCGGTAATCTTTTGGGCCCCTGCTTTGTTGTTCAGGGCCGCTCCGCCGACGGCAGCCACTCAGGTTTTATGAAAGTCCGCACTGTATCCGCGGCGTAGGAACCGAACACCCCGAGGCCCCCTCTCACGTAATTGGTGACGCCGGTGTCGTAATCCGCGCCCGAGTTGCCTCCCCCTGAGGACATGAAGTAGTTGTAGAAATTCCGATCCATGGCAAACACGATGATGTCGTACCTACCCTGGTATTTGAACCCGACCCAGAACAAATCGCTGCTCAGGGAATCGGGGAACGCGGGGTAGGTGAGTGTCACCTCGCGCTGCCTTTTGCGGGCGTTGCGGTAATCGCCTGCTTTCCAATCGTTGTAGTCGCCCAGCCGCAACAGCCCCGTGCCGCTGGTATCCCGTGCGGTGATTGCAATCTGGTACCCCTCAATTCCGACGGAGGGCGTCCAGAAGATTTTGAAGGGTTTGGGCGAAATTGTGGCGCGGTCAGGGAAGCTGTCCGGATACGCGTACTCCCTGGGAAACACCAGTGTATCTGCGGACGGGACGTAGCGCGAGGGCGCGCCGTTTGTCTGCGCTGAGACGGTGACAGGCGTGGGAACGGTAGTCTCTGCGGCGAGCGAGTGGACCCCGTGCGTAACGGCGATCGAATACGTCTGGCCGGCCTGAACGATCAGCGAAGGGTTCCCGTAGATCCCGGTAGCAAGTTCTGGAAGTGTATCTACCGATACTCCGTGACGGAGGACAACGACAGCGCCCGAAACAGGTGTCTGAGCGATTCCCTCGTAATAGGTTGCCGGGTCCATCGTCCGCGTGAGGCGTATGTTATCCACCGGTGCACCGGGGGAAAGGAAGGCCTGAATAATGAGCTGTTCCCTCGGCGCGGGACTGACGGGGTCAAGTCCGCACCCTGCAACCGTAAGAGCCACAACAGATGCGATCGAAAGTCGATGGAGAGCTGTTTTCGTCATGGTTAGAACTCCAGATCCACGCCGAGGGTGACAAGGAAGGGCAATTGCGGGAAGTTTTTCTCCTTCCCCGGTTCCGGGGGCGTCGCATCCGGGTTTCCGTCATCCCAGTATCGATTGAAGATATTTTTCCGGTTTGTCACATTGATTACTTCCATGAACGGCATCCACGTCACTCCCCAACCCCGGAATTTGCCACGCAGGCCGATATCCAGCCGCGAATAGTAGGGAAGGCGTCTGCTGTTCAGACGATCCCGGTAGAGCTGCTCGCTCACGAAGATGGGGTCCGAGATTGAGTAGCGTCCGATGACCGGAGTGTATCCCTGCCCGGATGCGAACGCGTACCGTGCGTTGAGCGTCCATCTCGGGGTGACGTCGAAACCGTACACGAGATTTGCGGCGTGCCGCTGGTCGAATTTGGGGTAATAGGGCTGCGGGTTGCCGTAATTATCCACGTTGATGCCTTCTATGGTGCGGGTTGTCCATCCCAGCGTGTAAGAAATCCATCCTTTGTGCCTTCCCGCGCGCTTCTGAAGACCAAACTCCAGCCCGTACGCTTCGCCATCCCCTCGCCGCAGCATCTGGCCTGCCGACATCGGTGTCTGAGCATCGCTGTTGAACTCCGCCAGCATTTCGAAGTCCTTGTAATACCCCTCCAGCGTCAGATCGATATCCGGGGTCAGTTTCGTTTCCAACCCCGCCACGTACTGCCACGCATGGCTCGGCTCGGCGGTGGAATCCGCCGTGAACCAGAGATCGGACAGGAAGTTGATCCCCTGAAACTCGCGCGCAACACGGAAGAGGTACTGGCTGTACCTGCCGACCGCCCCTTTGAGATAGGTGTTCTCGCCGATCTGGTAGCGCGCGGAGAAGCGAGGATCGATATCCACGTAGCCGCCGTTATCGAAGTAGTTGGCTCTCACGCCCGGCTGAACGGAGAGAAACGCCCACGGACGGAGGGTTGTCTGCGCGTAGGCACTGCCGTGGTGGGTTCTTATCGAAAACGAGTTGTATGTCTGTTTGTCGAAATCCGCGGTGTAATTCATCGTGTGGCAGATGAATTCGAACCCCGTCTCGACGGTGTTGTGCTCAGTCAGGAAGACCGTAGCATCGCTTTTGACCGTCCAGTCGAACAAGCGATTTCGTTCGACAACCCCGAAGTCTTCAATTCCGAGCTGCAATCGGCTTCGATACCGGGCGATGGCACCGGTGGTGCGGAAAAACAGCCGGTCAACCGGAACATACGACCACGTTGCGGAAAGGGACCGGTTTCCCCAGAGCAACTGGGAATCGAACGTCTGATCGGAGAAACGGAGGTTGTCGTCCCCGGCGTAGCCGGCAATGGAGAGCTGGTGCTCGTGTGAGAACACCTGGTGCGTTTTTCCCTGGACGTCGTAGAAATTGTAACCGAGGTTGCCGAACGTATCATTCCATCGGGAGGCCAGCTTCAGGATAGGCTCCAGATACGTTCTTCTTCCTGAGACAAGCCACGAACCCTTTGCGACAGGGCCCTCCATGGTGAGGCGTGAGCTGATGAGGCTTACGCCGCCTTTCCCTACCATTGTGCGCTTGTTGCCTTCATCGGTGTTGATCGTCAGCACCGACGACAGCCGGCCACCGTACTGAGCCGGGAACCCGCCTTTCAGCAGTTCGCTGGATTTCACGGCATCTGCCGGAAACGCGGAGAAGAGGCCGAACAGGTGAGAAACGTTGTAAAGCGAGACGCCATCAAGGAGAAGAAGATTCTGGTCCGGTGTGCTGCCGCGCACGTAGAGGCCCACGGAAAAATCGGAAAGCGACAGAACACCCGGCAACGTCTGCACCACGCGAATTGGATCCGGTTCTGCAAGCGCGGGTGCGGTGCGGAAATCCGGCATCCGGAGCGTCGTCCGGCTCGGTGCGATGGTGAGAGAGGGTGCGGTTACCCGTTCAGCCTCGACCTGAACCGCGGCGACCTCTATTGCCTCTTCGGCAAGCTCAATATTGTGGACCAGCACACCACCGTTGACGGTGATTTCCTTCGTGTAATCCTGATACCCGAGGAAGGCAACTCGAAGCAGATGGTTGCCCGGAGGCACGTTCGGGATGGCATAGTACCCCGCCAGGTTCGTGATGGCGCCTGTGCGCAAATCCTCGAAGAAAACCTGAACGTAAGGGAGGCTCTCGCCCGAGGACTTGTCTCGAACATACCCGCTTACGGTTGCCGCCTCAGCGGCCCGTGGAACAAGCACGGCGGCGAGCGACGCAACGAGCGCGGCAATCCGAACGAAACGTTGTGGCATTCTCTATCCATTCGTGGTGAAGAATGAGTCTTCCGGGTTCGCACGCGGGGTGCCGTCTGTCATCTCAACCTTCCTATACCGGTGAACTTGCGTGACCGGTTCCAGAAAATGAGCGGTTTGCACGTTTTTTCTGCGGGGGTATCAGGAGGGTGGGAACCGGTTGATGTTCTGTGCCAGATTAGGTGGAGGGCAATCTCGTCAGAACAACCTTCCGGAAAGTACGATTGTGGCGAATTGCGGATGTGACGTCGAGGCCAGTAATCGGGGAGAACACCGGACCCTTGTTACCGTTCTTGCGATCAACGCATTGATGTTCGTGCTCGAGTTCGGCTTTGGCGTGGTCGCGCAATCAACGGGTCTTATATCGGATTCACTGGACATGTTTGCGGACGCTTCTGTCTACGCGATCAGCCTCTACGCGGTTGGCAGGAACGCCGCACTGAAGGCAAGGGCTGCCGCACTGAGCGGCTTCTCGCAGATTCTCCTGGGAGCAGGAGCATCCGTTGAGGTCGTACGACGATTCGTGTTCGGAAGCGATCCGGTGAGCGGCGCGATGGTGGCGATTGGCCTCGTGGCGCTGGTGGCAAACGTTACCTGCATGATGCTCATTTATCGTCACCGTCTGGGCGAGGTCCACATGAAAGCGTCGTGGATCTTTTCGAAGAACGATGTGATCGCGAACGTGGGAGTC
>JAKPPK010000097.1 GCA_029547385.1 Candidatus Latescibacterota bacterium | reverse complement strand
CACTCCCAGCGCCAGGTTCCACCAGTATTCCCGGAATGAGGGTTCCGGCACGGTCACCGGGTCGGGAAGCTGCGCCAGCACCATATCGGCGAAATCGGCCGGCGGAGCGACGGCCGGGAACTCCCGCACCGCAGCCGCAAGGCCGTTTTCAAACCGCGCAACGGCGGCGCAGGCGGAGCATTCCGCAAGATGCCGCTCGAGGGCTCTTTCCTGTCGGGCCTTCAAAGGGAAACCAGCGGCACGCCGTTCGGCAAGGAGGCGGAAATCGGTGCATGTCATTCGGTCCACTCCTCGGAAGAACGCTCGGCAAGGAGCGCCTTCTTGAGATGCGATTTCGCGCGAAACAGATGAACCTTGATCGTATTCATCGGCTGATCAAGAACCATCGCAATTTCCTCGTAACTTTTTTGCTCAAAGTAATACAGCGTCAGAACCGCGCGGTAATGGACCGGCAGCCGGTTCAGGCACGCCTCAAGCCGTTGGCGAACGTCATCCGCTTCGAACGCCGCATCCGGCAGGGGTGTTTCCTCGTCAGCAAACCCGTCGATACCGTCGGAATCTTCTTCGTCCGCAGCAATCTGCACCTCGCGCTCCTGCACCCGTGCGTGCTGTTCGCGCCGGTCGAGACAGGTGTTCCACACGATGCGGTAGAGCCATGTCCCGAACTGGGCGTCGCCCCGAAACGTGGGGAGAGCCTTGTACGCGCGGATGAAGGCGTCCTGCGCCACGTCCTGCACGTCACCGGGGTTGCGGATGAGCCGGCTGACGAGGGCGAACACCGCATCCTGGTGGCGCTGGATCAACACACCGAAGGCGCGTTTATCGCCTTTCAGTGTCTGCCGCACCAGTTCGCTGTCGCCTGCCGCCAAAACCGCGCCCCTTGAATCACGTACCCACTGAACGATATGACGGTCTTCCGTGTGGAAAAGTTACAGTGGAAGCAGGAAGGCGCAAGGCCGGCACGGGAAGCGCGGCGCCGGCCGGCTGGCCGAGATGCCCCGTTCGTGCGTATCTTTGTGTATTCCCATTCGATAACAAACACGGTCGCTTGCAGAAACCCCATCCATCTCAGGAAGAACTTCATGCCCGGATTGACAAACCCCTCCTCGGATTACTCCGCGTGGTACAACGAGGTCGTTCTGCAGGGCGAGCTCGCTGATTATGCGCCCGTGCGTGGCTGCATGATCATCCGCCCCTACGGATACGCCATCTGGGAGCTGATGCAGCAGGCTCTCGACGGCATGTTCAAAGAAACCGGCCACCAGAACGTGTATTTCCCGCTCCTCATCCCCGAGAGCTTCCTTCAGAAGGAAGCCGAACACGTGGAAGGCTTCGCGCCGGAGTGCGCCGTGGTAACCCATGGCGGCGGCAAGAAGCTTGAGGAGCCGCTCGTCATCCGGCCGACCTCCGAAACAATCATCTGGAACACGTACCGGGACTGGATACAGTCGTATCGCGACCTTCCGCTCCTCTACAACCAGTGGGCCAACGTTCTCCGTTGGGAACTTCGCACGCGCCTGTTCCTCCGCACGCTCGAGTTCCTCTGGCAGGAAGGCCACACGGCGCACGCCACGCAGGAAGAAGCCGTGGAGGAAACGCACCGCATGTTGGGCGTGTACCGGCGCTTTGCCGAGGAGTGGATGGCGCTGCCGGTAATTCCGGGAATCAAGACCGAATCCGAGAAGTTCGCCGGCGCGGTGCAAACGCTCTGCATCGAAGCGATGATGGGCGACCGCCGCGCATTGCAGGCCGGAACCTCACACTTTCTCGGCCAGAACTTCGCGAAAGCGTTCGACGTGACGTATCAGGACGAAACGGGCGGTCGCCAGCACGTCTGGGCGACAAGCTGGGGCGTCAGCACGCGGCTCATAGGCGCGCTCATCATGGGACACGGGGATGAGAAAGGGCTGCGCCTGCCTCCGCGTCTTGCACCGTATCAGGTGGTCGTGGTGCCGATCTACAAGACCGACGAGGAGAAGACGGCAGTTCTCGAATCGGCGCACCGCCTTGTGGATTTCCTGAAAACGAGCGCACGCGTGAAACTGGACGACCGCGATACCGTCCGCCCCGGGTTCAAGTTCAATGAGTGGGAGCTGCGCGGCGTGCCGCTTCGGGTCGAAATGGGCCCCAAAGACCTCGCGAAGGGCCAGGTGGTGCTGGCTCGCCGCGATACCGGCACCAAGGAGTTCCTGCCTCAGGAAGGGCTGGCAGAGCACGTCCGCGCGACAATGGACGACATCCATCGCACGCTGTTCGAGCAGGCGAAGGCCTTCCGCGATGCCAACACGTTCCGGGTGGATACGTGGGAGGAATTTCGCGAACGCACCGCCGGCGAAGGAGGCAGCGGGTTCCTTCTTGCGCACTGGGACGGCGCGGCGGAAACCGAAGCGCTGATCAAGGAAGAGACGAAGGCGACAATCCGCTGCATCCCGCTCGACAACCCGCAGGAGGCGGGGAAATGCGTCCGCACCGGCAAACCCTCGACACAGCGGGTGGTCTTCGCCAAGGCGTATTGATTGAACGGATGACGAAGACGCAGCACTACCGCGAAACGCTGGCACGCCTTATCGACTGGGAGCCCTTTCTCCTCGCGGAATCCGGCCTCCCGGGCCCGCGGGGCAATCTCGAGCTGGCTGCGGTAGTGGCGGACATGGGTAGCCGCGCCCAATTCGAGCGTTTCCTTTCAGTTCCGGACGAACGCGCGCAGGTGAATTCTCCCGGCGAGTTCCTTGTCTTCTGTGGTGTTGTCGGTCTGGGGCGCCTGCTGGCGGAGGGCGATCATTCGCTCCTTCCACGCATTCGCCGCTACGCGTCCGATTTCCGCTGGCGAACTCGCGAAGCAGTTGCCATGGCCCTCCAGCGCTGGGGCAGATCCGACATGGCGGCTCTTCTTGCGGAGATGGAGCACTGGGCCGCAGGAAACCGGCTCGAGCAACGTTCGGCTGCAGCGGCAGTGGCGGAACCGGCACTCCTCAGCAACCCCGACGATGCCGTTCGGGCACTTTCCCTCCTCGATACCATCACCCGCACCATCCCTGGAGCGCCCGACCGCCGTGCGGAAGACTTCAAAACGCTTCGGCAGGGGCTCGGGTACTGCTGGAGCGTGGTCGTCGCGGCCGTGCCTGAGGCGGGAAAAGCCGCCATGGAAAGGTGGTTCGCCGCGGATAGCCCGGACGTAAGATGGATAATGAGGGAAAACCTGAAGAAGAACAGACTTGCACAAATGGATGCGGATTGGGTAACCTACTGGAGGGACAGACTGAAGACGTAATGTGATGAGGAACACATGGTTATCGGCTCGGACTGGCACATTCACTCCCACCACTCGTGCGATCAGGCCGCTCTCAGGATGGCGGACCTCATCCGCGAAGCAGCGCCAAACGGCGTTACCGATTTCGGCATCACGGATCACATCCACACACCGTTCAATCGCCCCGATATTGTAGCCTCGCGCCTCGAGTTTGAAGGCGTCCGCGATAACCCGCGATTCCACTTCGGGGTGGAGGCAAGTTGTGTTTCCCGATGGGAGATCGATGAAATCGCCCGCGGAGGTCACGAAAATCCCGTCTACGGCCTGCGGACAGGCGGTCCTCCGGGGTGCGAACTCGCCATCGCGCTCACTGCGGAAGACATCACGGAACTCGGCATTGAATACGTCATCGGCGGCACGCACTGGCCGATGTATGTCCCACTGGAACGGCACGCGGTGATCCACGACTACCATCGCCAGAACATGTTCCTGGCCATGCACCCGCTTGTTGATATCGTTGCGCATCCGTGGTGGTGGCACGGCGGCTGGGAAGATGCACAGCACAATTTGTCCGCGGAGCCCTGGTTCGACGACTTTACCTGTATTCCAGAATCCATGCACGACGAATTCGCCGCTGCGGCCATCGAACACGGGAAGAAGGTCGAAATCAACCTGAACGCGTTGCTGTTGAATCCCCATTACCCGGAAGGGTTCAAGCTCCAGTATCTCGTGTATCTGGCAAAGCTCAAGGATCGTGGCGTGCAGATTTCACTCGGGTCGGATTGTCACGCGCCGCATTACACGGTCGGGTTCGAGCGGGCGGCGCGCATGCTCGAATCGGTCGGGTTTGTGGAAGCGGATTTCTGGGTTCTGGAACCGCGTTGAGACACGGGTGCGCGGCCGGTCGGCCATGCTGAATTGCAGCAACAGGAACGGCCGTGCGGAGGGCACTGCACAAGGAGGGACGCAATGTTTCAGGAGTTCAAAAAGTTCGCGATGCGCGGCAATGTGCTCGACATGGCCATCGGTATCATCATCGGTGGCGCGTTCGGAACTATCGTCAAAAGCCTCGTGGATGACGTGATCATGCCTCCGATCGGGCTTCTCCTCGGCGGCGTGGATTTCTCGAATTTCTTCGTCGTCCTCAAAGACGGGGTGGAAAAGGCGGGTCCCTACGCCGCCCTCGCCGATGCGAAAGCCGCCGGCGCCGTGACGATCGCCTACGGGGCGTTTATCAACTCCGTGATCAGCTTCCTCATCGTCGCGTTCGCGGTATTCCTGCTCGTGAAAAGCTTCAATGCCATGCAGCGCAAGCAAGAGGCCGCACCGGCCGCGGAGCCGACAACCAAGGAATGCCCGTTCTGCTTCTCCGCCATTCCGATCAAGGCCACCCGCTGCCCGCACTGCACATCGGAAATCAGAACCTGATCTCTCCGGCAACAACCGGAACAACAAGGGGAGCGCTGTCAGGCGGCACAATACCGCCCTGCGCTCCCCCTGTTTTGTTGATGCCGCTCTCTTTCTCAACCATCGGAACGCGCTGCCTCGCCGTCATTCTGAATGAAGTGAAGAATCTCCTGCTGCGTCTTCGCTGCGTTCCTGTCGTCGCCCGAACACCTCCTTGAACCGAACCGCCATTTCTACAAGCCAGGCGAATCAGCTCGTTTGCGGGGCGCGAGTTGCCTGATTTGTCGCAGTCACGGCTCCATCGAGGATTCGTTCAGTCATTCAGCCCCAGCGATCGCCTTACTGCGGCGCGTATCACGTTGCACTAGCCAGGGCTTCCGCCGCGGTTGCTTTGTCCACCGGGTGGCCGGGGTAGCGCACGTCGACCCCCAGGGAGGTCAGCGAAACCGCCATCGGCAGCAGTTCCAGCAGTCCCGGTTCGTGAGGAAGGAGCAGTTTCACAAGAGCTTCGAGATCGTGTGTTTTCGGGAAGCGGGTTCCGGCCATGAGCAATCGGGCCTTGAGGTATTTCTCCGCGCATTGCTGGGCGTGGAAACACGCTGCATTGTAGTTGGGATGTTTTTTTGCCCTCAGTTCCCGCCGTGCCGTCGCGAAATCCCCTTCCCCGGTCTCTATCCACTCCTCAACCAGCGGATTCATAAAGCACCTTCCCCTTTTCCTTGATCTCCGAGAGAAAAGGATCACCGAGCGCTACCCGCGCCTCCAGTGTTTCTGGTTCACGGACGACCAGATCCAGCGGAAACCCCGCAGACAATGCGAGCCGTATCTCCGCGGCATGGTGCGCAGGCTTTTTCGTGCACGGCATGATCACAAGCAAATCCACGTCGGAATCCGGCGTCGGCGTTCCGTACGCGTACGAACCGAACAGAATCACGCGTTCAGGCTTGAACTGCTCCCCGATCCTGCGGCCGAACTCCTCAATCTGCTCCATGGAGACCATGGCGACCCCCTCTTTTTCTGTGTCACCAATAGTATACGAAAGCACGTCATCGGTGGCACGGGCGAACGTCGCGCTCTCCCGTGCCGAGGGCATGTTCCCGCGCGCCACGGTCATCTCAGGCCGTACCGTCACGCTGGCCACGGCATCCTGTTGTCTTGACGACTGCCTCGCCGTCATTCCATGCCGCGTCACTCCCGTGCAGGCGTTGCGGCAACAACGGCACCGTGCTACCATCAACACACATCCGTGAAACCGCCACTTCAGGGAGGGTCACCCATGGTTCTGCGACGCAACGGTCACCCGCTTTTCACCCTCGGCATGTACGAACGCCCGCGCAACGACGACGAATGGGCCGCGTGGAGCAAGGCCGGTGTCAATCTCGTCTGCTGCAGCACGCGGGAACACCTCGACGCCGCGCACAGATGGGGCATGTTCGGCTGGGTGCCCGTGCCGATGATACTCGCCCCGGAGGACAACGGCGCGCAACTCGCCGAACGCATTCGCTCCCTTGCCGACCACCCCGCCCTCGCGGTATGGGAAGCGCCCGATGAAGCCATCTGGCACGCCCACCGGCAGCCTACCAACTGGGCCACCAAGCGCCTCTGGTCCCTCCCACCCGAGGATCAGAGAGTGGTTCAGGAACGCCTGGATGCGGTCGTGCACGGCCTTGCGCGGGGCTCCACGCTGGTGCGGTCAATCGATCCGGGCCGTCCGCTCTGGCTGAACGAATCCGGCGCGAACCAGCTCACCCTCGCCCGGTGCGTGTCCTCCCTCGACATCGTCTCGGTGGACGCCTACCCTGTCCCGCCGCGCATCGAAAAGCCGGTTCACCACATCGGTCTCGATATCGACCGGTTCCGGGCGGTCGCGCCGAACAAAGAGGTCTGGATGGTGGAGCAGGCCTTCTCGTGGAACAATCTCTACCCGGAGCGCAAAAAGGTGGAAGCGCCCGTCTACCCGACGCTGGAAGAGAGCCGCTTCATGGCGTGGCAGGCAATTCTGCACGGCGCGACCGGGCTCCTCTGGTGGGGATCATCGTACGAAGATCGTCCCGCGCAGATCGTAGACACGGTGATGCAGGTCGTGTCGGAAATCAGCCAGTTGAATGAGTACCTCATTGGCGGGGAAGTGTTCTCCGTGCGTGTGGTGGCCGATACTCGCGCCTACCCCGCGACGGCGCTCGGGATCGGACACATCTGCCGCCGCGCCGGGGACGGCACCCTTTTGGTGCTTGCCAACGAGGATCCGTTTGATCAGGAGGCCATCATCACCGGGGTGGACTGGCTCGATGTGAGCAAGATGCGCCCGGTCTGCGAGCCTTCCGCGTCACTTACGCGCATTGATGAAGGCTGGATCACCCCCATGAAGGGGTACGAGGTGCGGTTGTACGTGAGCGGGTAACGCCCCTGCCGCCGGGGCGCTGCAACCTCTGGAGGGACCCGCTCCGTCGGGTCCCCGCCCCGCCGATGTGTCCCATCCGTCCCGTACGACCCATTACTGCCGCACGACGGGGTGAGGGCGTCTGCGCGTTCTGGCGCAGGGTGTTATTTACCCCTTCTCATACCCGTATTCCACCAGCGCCGGCTCGAAGAAATCGAACGTGTGCGGCCCTTCAGCCGTTTTCCAGCGGCCCACCGCCTCCGGGCGGACCGGAATCTTTGCCAGCTTCATCCCGAGGAAATCCTCCAGCCGCGGAAGTGTCTCCTCCTGCTTCAGCACGAAGTCTTCGAACCGCACCTCGATCCAGTGCGCCGGTTTCGGTGTCGCCTTCACCAGATCGTACTGGTACTTCCACGAAATCGCCCGGCGGCGGCGTTCATCTTCCGTGAGGGGATACGGAATGTTGAAATCGGAAAGGTCGTCGGTAACGTGTCCGCCGAGAATGCTGTCGCGCGGGTCACGAATCCAGAAAATGTACTTCGCTTCGGGGAACACGCGGACGATCCACGGGAACACCAGTGTCGTTTCGGGGATTTTCCAGCCCTTTCGTGCTGCCGGGCTTTCCAGAACCGACTTCAGGTACGTCTGGATCAACCCGGTGAATTTCTCCGGGATGTCCATCGAGTGCAGCTGGGACCAGTCCCACCTGAACCCGCCGTGCCATTTGACGTATCGAGCCATCACGCGGCAGGCGTCGTACATGGCTTGCGGCGGCACGAGATCGTACGAATCGTTCAGCGGCTCACCCATGTATACGCCGCTGTCTACAAGCGTCTGCGACATGGCCCGCGTGCCACCGTGGCCGCGACCGATGATGATGATCAGGGACATGAAGCGCTTTCCTCCTGTTCCACTGGAGCCCATTTTCTGGGAAATGGCGGGATGAAGTTGTCAAACCGTACGGTGGTTTCCGAAACGGGCGTGTGCCGCGGGGGAAACCCGTCGAACGTGCGGGGTGAACCTCGAATCAGTCAGGTGGTCAATTCGCGGGGCGAAACGGCGCAGAACTCCGTAACCGTGGCGTGAAGACGATGTCAACGGAATACGGGACTCGAACACCATTCGTACACCACTTCGAGCGATTCCTCTGGTTGTGATCTGACTGGATTGCCCTTTGTTTTTGCCGCAATCCGGAGTAATATCTCCTTGAAAAGAAAATAACAGCAGTATTGTTCTGCCGCCCAGTGGCTGTTTGGCAGCCTGGTTTCGAGGGCCGCGGCGTCCGAGACACGCTGCTTCAGCTCTTGCCGGCAAAT
>JAKPPK010000096.1 GCA_029547385.1 Candidatus Latescibacterota bacterium | reverse complement strand
CGCTGGCCGTCATGGCGGCGCGCACCAACTACCTCATGGCAATCCGCGGCCTGGTGCGACATGCCGACAACGTCGAACTGCCCGTGTATCTGTGCGATTCCGTCATGACGCCGAAGGATTTTAGTACCGCGGCGGCGGCATTCGATTATGTGCCGGTGACTACCGCCGTCGGGCAGTTCAACATTCCCAACGAAGTGTTGAAAGAACGGGAGAAGTTCCACACCTACGCGCGAACCCTGCACCAGTGCATTGAAAACGACTACACCTTCGGCGAGTTCGCGCAACGCTGCGCCGCTGAGGGTGTTCCCACCACCCAACACGAGCACCACAGGAAGGTGTATGATTCGCTGCTGGAGATGAAACGGCAGGATCGAAACGGCATCTGGGCGCGCATCATCAAGAACGCCTTTGCGCCGCTCTTCGTCGGAACCGTGGACTTCGTGGCGGGCAACCCGCCGTGGGTCAACTGGGAAAACCTGCCGGAAGAGTACCGCAACAAGATGAAGCCGCTCTGGCAGGAGTATGGCCTGTTCACGCTTTCGGGTTCCGCAGGACGCCTCGGCGGAGGCAAGAAAGACCTTTCGATGCTGTTCGTCTACTCCGGGGTCGACCGGTTCCTTCGAAACGGCGGGAAGCTGGGGTTCGTCATCACCCAGAGCGTGTTCAAAACACAGGGTGCCGGCGACGGGTTCCGTCGTCTCCGATTCGCCCGGGATTCCCGGACGACGTACCTCAAACCTCTTGCCGTGGCGGATCTGAGCGCGATACAGGTGTTCGAAGGCGCGACCAACCGCACCGCGGTCTTCGTCTGCGAAAAGCAACGAGAATCATTCCAGTACCCCGTCAGCTACGGTATCTGGCGGGGACCGTCGCGCATCTCTCAGGACGTATCGCTTGCCGAAGCGCGCTCCCTCGTCAATGTCTTGCAGGTGGCCGCACTGCCGGTTGACCCGGAAAAGCCCAACTCCCCCTGGCTCACCGCGCCGCGCCACGCCCTCAGAGGGCTTCTGAAGGTCATCGGAAAAAGCGATTACCAAGCCTATGCCGGGGTTTTCACCGGCGGGTTAAATGGCTGTTACTGGATTCGCATCCTTGACCGGCTCTCGAACGGCGACCTCCTGATCGAGAACCTGCACGACGTGGGCAAACTGAAAGTCGAACACGTGCAGACGGTGATCGAACCCGACCTCGTGTACCCACTCCTTCGCGGCCGGGACGTGAAACGCTGGCATGCGGAACCCTCCGCGCACATCATCCTCGCGCAGGACCCCGTGACCCGTACAGGTATCCGGGAAACCGTCATGAAGGTGAAGTACCCCAAAACCTACGCGTACCTGAAACGGTTCGAGGGTGATCCGAAGAAGCCGGAACGTGGAACGTTGAGGGGGCGCGCGACCAGTTTCGTCCGCCGCCCCATAGAGAACGGTGCTCCCTTCTACACCATGTTCGCCGTGGGGGAGTACACGCTGGCGGAGTGGAAGGTGGTGTGGAACCGGATTGACACAAGGCTGCAAGCGGTTGCAGTCGGCGGTGATACAGAGGATCCACCTGTGGTTCCGCAGGAAACGCACACATTCGTTCCGATTTCTGCTCAAAGAGAAGCCTATTACTTCTCCGGAGCGTTGAATTCGTCTCCGTGTGACTTCCTTGTCAGGTGTTACTCGACCAGCAAAGGCTTCGCGTCCGCTCACGTTCTGAACGTGCTGCGGATACCCCGGTTTTGCCGTGGCGACAGTTTGCACGAGGGGCTCGCCGCTGTTTCACAGGATGTTCATGTCGCAGCCCCCCGAGGCGACGCGGACACCGTGGCGGCGTTGGAGGCGGAAATAGACCGGGCGGCAGCCAGGATATGGGGCATCACGGACGACGAATTGCGCGCCATTCAGGATGCGCTGGCGGATATGGGCCTGAACCGCGCAGATGCTGAACCAGAGGATACTGAGGAGGAATAAGGGTGCACCCCGGTGGGCCTCGCCGCCTTGTGCGCACGTTGGTGGGCCGGACATTCTTGTCTGGCCAACACAAGGTAACCTGGGATGGCTGCGACAACACCGGCCGCGCGGTTGCCAGCGGGGTGTATCTTGCGCGGCTGACGGCGCCGCAGGGCGTGGTGACGAGGAAGATGGTGTTGTTAAGGTAGGGTGCGTGCAGGCAGGGGCGACGCATGCGTCGCCCCTACGGTGTGCGGTCCGGTGTATCGAGACCACCGCGGCGGCTTCGGGCGGCTGGCACTCGGAGACCCGCGCGCTGTACGGTCGTCGAGTGGCGGGCCGCCCGCCGAGGCGGCTCGTTGTATCGAGACGACCTCTCCCTACCCCAGCCCCACGCACTCCGGTTTGTGGCGCTCCAGCGTGGCCGCGTTGGCGTCGTGTGCCTTCATGAATGCGATGAAGTCGGCATACAGGCGTTCCGCCTCCGCGCGGTGCTGGTCGAACACGTTCCGCTCGTGGCCGGGGTCCGTTTTCGTGTGGTAGAGCTGCGGCGGTTGCGGCTCCGGCGGCTCGAACAGCATCAGCGTCCAGTCCCCGTCGGTGATCGCCGGGTGGCGGCTGTGCACGAAATTGTTCCCGAGCAGCCTGATTGACCACGCGGTGATGGCGGTGGAGCGCACCGGCGAGTCATCTCCCCGCATCGCCGGCACGAGGCTTACGCCCTCGATCACCGGCTGTTTCGGCGCCTCGATTCCCGCCAGATCCAGCAACGTCGGCAGCAGGTCCGGCGCCTGCGCGAACACCCCGCTCCGCTGGTTGCCTTCGATCCCCGGCGCGGCGATGGTGAAGCAGTGCCGCGCGACTTCCCGGTGGAACGGAAACACGTCGAACTTATCCGGTGTGATGAGCGACTTGCCCGTCAGGTTGTGCTCCCCGAGGAACATGCCGTGGTCGGAGAGGAAGACGAAAATCGTGTTCTCGAACAGCCCTGCATCAGCCGCAACGCGCAGGCACCTGCCGATGTTCTTGCTCGTCAGTGTGCAGGTCGCCGCGTAGCGCGCGCGCATGTTGGCCAGCTCTTCGGGGGAATACACCTCCGCCGTCGAGTAGTTCGGCTGCACCATGGGCTCGCCGTTGTACTTCGGCTGATAATGCCGCCAGAGATACTCGGGCGGAAACCACGGCTCGTGCACGTCGAAGAAATCCACCCACAGGAACCACGGATTGGCTTTCCAGTTGCCTTCGATCCACCGGCAGACATCGCCCGCCAGAAGCGACGAGTGCGCCTGATCCTCGTAGTGCGCGGTGAAGTTCGTGTGCGGTTGAATCTCCGCACATACGGGACCTTCGCCCACGCCGGGGTCCACGCGCACCTTGCGACGGTCGGATACGACACGCGCCGGAGGTTCGTTCAACCGGCAGAACGGCGCGTCGGATTCGCGCCCACGGCGGAAGGAGAAGTGGCGCACGTGCTCCCAGAATTTCGAGCGCAGCATGTGCGTCGTATCGGCAATGAGCTGGGTTGTATAGCCATTTCTGCGCAGAATGTCCGGCAACGTCTGCGTGGAGGGTTCAAGGTCCTGCCAGCCGTACCGCGGGTGCCCGAACCGCCCGGTCCACCAGTCGGTGCGCATGGGAATGGTGGGGAAGCTTGACACCAGCGCGTTGTCGAACGTCACCCCGCGGCGGAGGAAGTCGTCCAGCTCCGGCGTCTCCGCGAACCCGGCACCGTTGATGCCGATGTGGTCAGGTCTGAATGTGTCGGATACGATGACGAAGATGTTCGGGTGGTCAGGCATGGTATCTCCCCTCGGTGGAAAGAACAATCGAGGTGCTGGTTTGCAGCGCGTTCTGGCGCGTATAATGAATCCCCATGGCGATGCAGTTGCCGCATCCGGTCCACATTCCGGCCCGCGATCGCTGGATTCCCGCCTGCGCGGGAATGACGAGTCGCTCGATACCCTCGGGGCTACACGGGCTACACTGCGTATGCCCTCCCCGTCTTCGCGAACTCCTCACAGGTAGATGCCCTGCGCGGAAGGGTAGTGCCGCAGCACCGTGTCTCGGATGATCTTTTCCGATTCCACTCCCAACCCTCACCCTTTGAGCCCGGTCAGCGTCACGCCCTGGATGAAGTAGCGCTGCGCAAAGAAGAACAGCGCGATGATCGGAACCACCATCATCGTGGAGGCGGCCATCAACATGCCGTATTCGGCGCCCCGGGCATCCTTGAACATGTAGAGGCCCAGGCTGATCGGCATCAGCTCCTTCGACGTGATATAGAGGAACGGCGTGAAGAAGTCGTTCCACGAGCCCATGAACTGGAAGATCGCAATCGCCGCCAGCGCCGGCTTTATGAGCGGGAGCATCACCATCCGCCACACAGCCAAATAGCCGGCTCCGTCGATCTTCGCCGCATCTTCAAGGTCATTCGGAATCGTCAGCATGAACTGGCGCAGAAGGAATATGAAGAACCCCGAACCGAACAACGATCCGAGAAAGAGCGGCCCCCAGGTGTTGTACATCCCCATGCTCTTCCAGATCATGAACTGAGGGATCATCACCACCTGCCCCGGAATCATCATCGTGGCGAGCAGGAGACCGAACATCACATTTCGCCCCGGCCACCGGATGCGGCTGAACCCGTACGCGATGAGCGAGCAGCTCAGGAGCTGGAGAACGATGTTGAGCGCCGTGAGGATGATCGTGTTCACCACGAACCGCCCGAACGGGATGTACGCCAGCGAATCCACGTAGTTTTCCGTGTATTTCGTCCAGACCGCGCCGAGCCACGATACCCGCTCCAACGTCGCGCGCACAAGAATTCGCTCCTCCCCGTTCTTCCCGACCAACCAGTGCTGCGGAGCGGCAACCAGTTGCTTCAGACGCAGCACATCCCGTTCCTCTTCCCTCCGTTTTGCGAATTGCCACGGCGCACTTTTCCAGGTCTCGGAATTCAGCACGGAAGGGTCGGCGGAAACCCAGATACCCTCCGGGGTGAACACCTGCACGCGCAGCCGGTGGAACGATCGGTCTGATTTGTAACTGATTTCCACGCGGCGCAGGGTTTCCACCGGAATGGGCGACGGAAAAAGCGCTTCGTACGCCACGGCATCCCGCTGGCGAAAGTCGTACGCAACACGCCGCAACGGGCGCGATTCGAAGGAATCGAGCGGCGCGAAACCGGCACCACGGGCTTCCCTCCACAGGCTCACCGAGTTGGCGACCGGGTGGTCGGAAAGGTCCTTGTCCTGCACGGTAATCGGACCGAGCCCGAAGAACTGCTCGGTCGTCTGTCCGCGCCAGGTGAGCTGGTACGGGGAATACTGGACCTTTGGCGGGATCTCAGGAATCCATTCCGGCGGGAGTACGAACATCTCCCTGTCGGCTTTGAAGCTTGTCGTCAGAAGCCAGAAAAACGGCAGGCTGAACACCACCCCGCCGGCGACAAGCACCGCGTGAATTGCAAGCGTGCGGAGTATTCGAGATGTGCGTTTTTGGGTTCCCATCGCTTATCGCCCGCGCAATCCCGACTCTTTCTCGATGAGTCGTTGGAAAACGGATTGGAGTACCGGAAGATCGTGTTTCGCCGTCTGCCATATTATCCGAAGGTCAACCCTGGAATAGCCATGCACGAGGCGATCTCGCATGCCCGCCATTTCTTTCCATGGAATGTCGCGGTGCCTGCGTCTTACAACTGCGGGAACCTGCTTCGTGGCTTCTCCGATGATTTCCAGAGCACGAATCACGGCGTATTGGGTGCGAAGATCCTGCTCGAATTCCTCGAAAGACATGTCACGCACGAAGGACATAGCACTGAGGGCATTGTCGCGAATATCAAGCAGAAAATCAGTGAAATCCCGTTCCGGCGTCATATCGGTACCGTCTCGCTCAGAATGTGCGCGCCGATTTTTCCTCTCAGGGCCCCTTTCGAAACCAGGTCCACTTTCACCCCGATGGTGTCGCGCAAATGGTTCTGCAGCCGCACGAATTCAAGAAGCCCCGGAGGTTCCTCGAACTCCACCAGAACGTCCACGTCACTCCGCCTGGTTTGTCTCCCCCGCGCGTACGAGCCGAACACCGAAAGAGAACGCACTCTGTACTGATTTTTGAGCGCGGGCATCTCTCGCCGCAGACGTTCTGTGATCTCGGAAAGTGATTTCGTTGGGACAGCTTCCACGTCCTACTTCCCTCCGCCCTCATAATGTACCCACCTCGGCGCGAGCTTGAGTTGCACCAGCGTCAGCCCCAGAATGATTACGAACAGAATCCACGCCATCGCCGAAGCGTACCCCATGCGCAGGTACTGGAACGCGTTGTTGAACAGGTAGTACACGTAAAAAAGCGTGCTGTCCACCGGACCGCCGGAGGTCATGATGAACGCCTGCGCGAAGATCTGGAGCGTACCGATAACGCCCATGATCAGGTTGAAGAAGATGTAGGGGCTCAACATGGGCAGGGTGACGTGCACGAACTGCCTCCACTTCCCCGCGCCGTCGATCTGCGCCGCTTCGTAAAGGTGGTCCGGAATCCCCTTCAACCCCGCCAGCCAGATTATCATGCTTGATCCGGCACCCCACAGGCCCATCACGATAATGGCGGGCTTTGACCAGTGCTCGCTTTGCAGCCAGAGCGGCTGGCCCAGCCCGACGTATTCCAGGATGATGTTGAGGATCCCGTTCGTCGGATGAAGCACCCAGATCCAGAGGATGGAAGACGCAACCGTCGGCACGATGGCGGGCAGATAG
>JAKPPK010000088.1 GCA_029547385.1 Candidatus Latescibacterota bacterium | reverse complement strand
CGGCAGACGTGAAGCCGCTTCCTGGCGTGTTTCTGGAATTTGCACCCATCCAGAGGCGTTACGACCTCCCATTCGGTGTGCGGGATGCGCGACCTTGCGGGGAGAAGGCACCAAGCCACGGCGAACAACTGGACGCCCTGGACGCAAACCTTGAACTTTTCGGTGCGGAAGGAGCCCAGGCGCTTGAGTACTGGCTTGACGTTTCGCGCTTTTCCGGGTGGAATCGGGCAAATGTCGCACGAATACCCTGGGACAAACGAATTGTGGAAGCGGACTCGAAACTGTATCACGACAGAGGCGTACGCAACGTTACGACGTTCGCCGTGTGGTTGGACGGAGATTATGTCCGAAGATTCGGCACGCCGCCGTTACGTGAATATGGAGATGCGTTGAGGTGGTAGAAATACCCGCGAAAACTGTGTGGATTGATCGCCGCATCGCCGACCACCCGGAGTGCCGGCGCCGGTTGGAGTGGGTGTTGCCACACGTTCATTGTCGGGATATCCGCTATTGCGATGGAAATCCGGGCGAGGAGTTTTTCTCAGTCTCGAAACGCCGGCACGGCAAAGACGACTTCAGTGACGATGCGGTTCTGGCATTCACGACGTACGACTCCGGTCGACGCGGCTTCTATTTCCACTGGCGCGACGAAGCGGCGGCGCACGGCGGTGCGTGCCAGCCGGCAATGGAACTCAACATCGTTGAAGGGTGCGTCTTCCGTTGCGCCTATTGCGGTTTCGGTCGACGGGTTCATTTCACGCTTGACGTGGAACGGCTGATTGGCGAACTGGAAGCAGTTTTTGCGAAGCACCCGGAACAGCGGCTTTACAAATTCAGCAATATGACGGATCTTCCGGCCTTCGAACCGGAAATAGACATCATTCCGCCCATGGTCCGCAGGTTTTCGCAGGAGACAGATCGCTATCTCATGCTGTTCACGAAAAGCGATAACGTGGCGTTTCTGCGGGATCTCGACCACCGCGGCCACACAATCATAAGCTGGTCGCTTACCGCAGATTCCCCCAGCAGGCTGCTGGACAAACGTACTGCGACCATGGACGAACGGATCGCGGCAATGGCGGAAATGCAAAAGGCAGGGTATATCGTTCGCGCACGGTTGAGCCCCATCATACCTGTGCGGAACTGGGAAAAGGAGTACCGTGCTCTTTTTGAGCATATGTTCGCATGCGTTCAGCCGGATCTGGTGACGCTGGAACTACTGGGGTGGATGAAGTTCGATGATCTTCTCGCCGTGATTCCCCCGGAGCTTCTCGACGGGCAAATGTGTGAGGAAGCCCGCGTAGCCGCTGACAGCCTCAAGGACGTCATGTGGGCTCCGTTCACGCAGGACGCTCATGAAAAAGTGTACCGATTCTGCATCGATACGGTCAGAGAGCTGTCCCCGCGCACGCCGGTAAGCGTGTGCCACGGCACCGCCGCCACGTGGAAGGCACTTGGCGAATTGACAGGAATGACGCCCGGTGAGTACATCTGCAATTGCGGGCCGTTATCCGCGCCCGGGGGCGCTCTGTACGACGAACTCCACGCACTTCATGACGGAGAAGGGCGATGAACGAGCGTTTTGTCCAACTTGATCGTGGCGATGGAACCCGTGTTACGGCGCGAGTCCGCGCAGGTAAGGGCCCGAATCTGATTCTCGTTCCCGGCACGTGGGGGAACATGGACACGCGAGGGCCATTGATGGAGCGACTCGATCCCGAACTCAACATTGTCAACGTCGCGCTGCCAGGGCAGGACGACAACTGGCCGCCGCCGAAAGACCCGTCCATCCCCGCCTTCACCGCGGACGTACTCCGCCTCGCGGATCATCTCGGACTGGAACGCTTTTTCATCGGTGGAAACAGCCTTGGCGGGATGATTTCCATCGACATGATCCGCCTCGCCGAGCAACGGCTGCTCGGTGTCATCACGCTTGAGGGATGGACGCACTGGAGTGCTCTTTACGACGCATTCGGGGATAACACGGAGGTCACGCTGAACCCGCAGCAGTCAGCCTTCCTGCAGGAGGTCAGGCGGAAGCTGCTCGACCGGTGGGACCCCGGCATGCGCTCGCGGTATGCGACGATGTGGCGCGAGTGGGACGGGAGCGAAACATTGCAGAACTGCACCGTTCCCTTGCTCTCCATCTGGGGAGACCGCGGGAAGCCGCGCCCGGCACCTGACAAACTCAAGGTCCCGGTCAAACCCAATATCGAGTTCCTCTGGGTGGCCAACGCGTCGCACGATTTGCTCGTGGAGGCACCGGAAATCATTGCCGACGCCATGAACGAATTCATCCGGCGGCACAACGCATGAACCGTGGGTGGGTGCCGGCGTTCCGTCTGCCCGGTGCGGGCTGCCCGGGCCGGCGCGGTTCGTCACGCCTGCAAACACCTCGCGCAAACCCCCTGCCTTGATCTCGCACGCGGGGAATAGCAACATACGTGTGCCCGTGTGGAGTTTCCGTAATGACTTCATCTGTGGAGGGTGTTTCCATGCCGTTGTTTCCGACCGACCTCCCTGAGCGCGAATGGTGCCAGTTCAACGCAGAGGGTTTCTCTCGCCCCGTGTGCGGCCTGATCCACTGGGGGACCAACGCTCCCGTGTGCGGAATGCCGCTCGGAGGAATAGATACCGGTTGTCTTGACCTCGAGGCTACCGGCGTATGGGGCTATTGCTCAATCTTCAACTCGTTGAACCCGCGGCGGGGAGCCATCAACGAGCCATTCCTCGGGGTAAGCGTGGGGAGGCAGACGTGGGTTCTCAGCACGGTGGCGCTCTCCCGGCGCGACGGGCAGGAATGGATCGATACGATGCGTTCCTGGGCCAATTACCGGGCCGTAAAGAGTGCCTCGGACATTCACTACTGGGGACATTTTCCGGTCGCTGACCTGGAATACGAGACAGACGCCCCGCTCTCTATCGGCATGCGCGCGTGGGCCCCGTTCATACCCGGCGACGTAGCCTTGACGAACGCGCCGGCCGCGGTGTTCGAGGTGCATCTGCGCAACTCTACGGAAACCGAGCAGAAGGGTACCCTGGCGTTCTCGTTCCCCGGTCCGAACGAAGGCGAAGCGGGCACCACCGCCTTTCGGCGGGTCAAGATCGAAGGCGCCGCCACCGGTGTGTCAGTTGAGTCGCCACAGGCATCGTACGTCCTGACCGCAATTGGTGAATCCTCCGTGCGGACAGGTGGCTGCCTTGGCACTGATGCTGTCGCGTGGAGTTGCATAGAAGATGCCCTTCCGTTCGTCGAAGCCGGCGCAGGAACGAGTATCGCCGTGGATTTCGCGCTTTCGCCCGGCGCGGAGAAAACGATACGCTTCGTTCTCGCGTGGTTTGCGCCCGTCTGGAACGGCGGCGGAATAATGACCGGAAAGGGGCAGGATTACCGTCACATGTACGCCCGCCGGTACGCAAATGCCCGTGCCGTTGCCGAAATGATCACCGGTCGCCACGAGGAAATTCTGCGGAGGATCATCGCGTGGCAAAGTGTACTCTACGGCGATGAAGGGTACCCTGTCTGGTTGCGCGATGCGCTGGTCAACGTTCTTCACCTGATACCGGAAACATCCATCTGGGCGCAGGCAAAGCCCCCGGTCGGCGACTGGTGCAACGAGGAAGACGGGGTCTTCGGGATGAACGAAAGCCCGCGGGCCTGCCCGCAGATCGAGTGCATACCGTGCAGTTTTTACGGCAACTTTCCGCTCGTGTATTTCTTTCCTGAAGCCGCACTTTCCACGTTGCGCGCGTACAAGGCGTACCAATACCCCAGCGGCCAGGCCCCGTGGGTATTTGGAGGATGCACCGTCGGGTCTCCCCCGTACGAAATGGCCATGCCGTCCCCCGGATACGCAAAAAAACCGCAGACGACGCTCGACGGCGGATGCTACGTGGATATGGTTGACCGGATGTGGCGCCGGACCGGAGACGACCAGCTTCTCCGCGAGTTCTACGACTCTGTCAAACGCAACACGATCTTCACCATGAATCTGCGGCCCGGCTCCGGCGCCGCGGGGATCGTCAGCATGCCGGAGGGGAACCAGGCACAGGACTGGTTTGAAAGCTGCGATCTGTTCGGGATCGTTCCTCATATCGGGGGCGTACATCTCGCTCAGATTCGCATGGCGCGCCGGATGGCCAAGGCCGTCGGCGATGAGGAATTCGTGCGCCAGTGCGATTCGTGGCTCGCTCAGGGAAGCGAGGTTCTTGAAAACGAGACATGGGCAGGAACGCACTATCTCCTGTTCAAGGAAAAGGAGACCGGGAAGGAATCCGACATCATCATGAGTTACGTGTTCGACGGCGAGTGGATGGCAAAACTCCACGGATTGGAAGGAGTCTTTCGCCCCGATCGAGTGAAGACGATGTTGGAAACTATCCGACGGACCGCAATCGCCATGTCGCCGTTCGGCTCGGTGGTGTTCTGCAAACCGGAAGGTGCGCTGGGCAAGGAAGACTGGGATCCCGGCTACTGGGGCGCCCACGGTGTTCACCCGCCCGGCACGTTCATGCTGGCAATGACGTATCTCTTCTATGGCGAAAAAGATACCGGCCTTGATCTCGCTCGCCGGACCATGGGCGAAATAGTGAAACGCGGATGGTACTGGGATGTTCCGGTCGCAATTGACGGCACGGCTCCCCGGATCGGATTCGATTACTACCAGAACCTCGTGCTCTGGTCGTTCCCCGCGGTCATGGAAGGCGCAGACATCGCGGCACCGTGCAAAGAGGGCGGGCTGGTTGACCGCGTCATCAAAGCCGGTTCGGAGGCGTGATTGCGTCGAAAATCGGCTTCAAGGCCTGTGAATTGACGCTGAGCACTTTTTTGAACCTGTTGTAGACACCTTTGCCTTTGCGCTGAAGGTCTGCGCACGTGCATGACGCGAAAAGGATACCACGATGGCAACTGCAGGCACGCCGGTTCACGCCGCTGCGACTCTTCCCGTGCATCTTCCCGCGAAGCTTTCCATCTGCTGCTGGATATGGAGCTGGATCACCTCGGCAACGGAAGGCGAGCCGTACCATGACCTCGACGGGTGCATGGCGGGTCTCAAAGAGCGGGGATTCAACGCGGTGCGTGTGGAGGCCGGCCTGAACTGGGCATTCAGGGCGGATGGTTCACCTCGCGGGCAAGTTGCGTTCCGTCCGTGGATTGCAGGTTACGGCTGGAATTTCAGCACCGTGAACTCGCGCGGGGGCGGGCGGCACGATGTTCTGCAACGCCTCGTGGCGCTGTTTGAAAGCGCGCGGAGGCATGGCGTATACGTGATTCTTACGAGCTGGGAGTATCAGGACAGCACTTCGTTTCTGGCCGACCCTGCCCTTCGGGCGGAAATCCATGCGGTGCCGCCGGGAAACCGGTATATGCACCTCGCGAAGCTGCATGACCGCCTCCTTGCCGTGCTGGAAGAACGCGGGCTGGAGCAGAATGTCGCATTTGTGGAAGTTCACAACGAACCGGACGCCAGCGAGTTTCCCGGTGGAGAGGAAGGAAGGGAACTTCACGAAGAAGCGATAGGATTTCTGCGGGACCGCCACCCCGAAGTCCTCATTACCGGCGATTTCACCTCACACGACTACGCCATCGTTCCGGAGAACGTGCAGGTGTTTGATCAGCACGTGTATGCCGGGTTCGGGTGGTATTTCCGGACCCTTTTTGGCGAGACTGTGCTGAACAAGGATTTCGACCCCGGCAAACCGCGCGCTCTCCCGGCTCTCAACCGCGTACTCCGAAAGGACCTCGTCCCGTGGAGCGAGTTCATGGTGGCTGCCGAAAACGTGCGCGAGTTCTGGCGCCCCATCATGTGGATGTACGAAAACCTGGATAACGAGAAATGGGATGAATGGGCCGCGGAAACGTTTTCCGAATGGGCGCCCCGGATACGCGAAAAAGCGGAGACGGCGTTCGCCTCGGATGCACGGGAAGGCAGACGCCGGGGCCTGCCGCTGGTGTTCGATGAAGGCGGGTATTTCTATCCTCCCCGACTGGCGCGTTTCGAGGTGTTCGGGGAAGGTCTTTCGCTTTTTGAGCTCATGTGCGATCTGGCGATCACCCACGGGTACTGGGGGTTCATGCCGGGCACGTATTGCGGGCCGGAGCACCTCGCCTGGCAGGAGAATCCCGCGTGGCTTCTCGGCATCAACACCAGATTCCAGAAAGGGATTCTTTCCGGTTCCTGAAAGAAAACGCGTCGCCTGAAGAGACTCAGGCGACGCGCATCTTCGAAACTCAGTGGTCATCTACGCCGCGTGCGATACCCTCGCCCCGGTCGCTGGCCCAGCGGTCGGGTGATAGCGACGCCGCTGGGAACTCAACGGTCGGTTTCTCCCCGACCTTCCGCTGCCGAATCTCGAACTGCCGCCGGTACCCTGTTGAGCCGCGCGCTTGCGGTCCCGCATGGCCGAAATTGCCGTGGAATGGAACGCATGCCCGTCCACATCCGAAAGCGGGCAGGTGGTAAGCTTTTCTATTGCGAAGAGGAGTGAAACCTCGTCCTCCCCGCAGAACGAAAGTGCGGTTCCAACGGCACCGGCGCGGGCGGTTCGCCCTATGCGGTGCACGTAGGCTTCCGGCTCGTTCGGCAGATCAAAGTTTATCACGTGCGTGATTCCGTCCACGTCAATTCCGCGGGCGACAATGTCCGTAGCGACAAGCACGTTCGTCCTTCCGCGGTCGAACGCGGCAAGCGCGGTCTGCCGGGCATTCTGACTCTTGTTCGAATGAATTGCCTCGGCGCGGATGCCCTTGCGCTCCAACTGGCGGACGATACGATCCGCGCCATGCTTCGTACGGGTGAACACGAGCGCTCTGCTCACAGAATCCTCACGCAGAATCTCCGTCAGCAGGGAAAGCTTATCCGTCTGCTCCACGAAGAGAACCTTCTGCGCGATGTGGTCCGAAACGGATGCCACCGGCGTCACGGCCACCATCGCCGGGTTTTTCACCATGTCCGACGCAAGTTCGGCAATTTCCGGCGACAGTGTGGCGGAGAAAAACAGCGTCTGCCGGGTTGCGGGGGTCGCGCTCACGATCTTCCGAACGTCGCGGACAAATCCCATGTCGAGCATCCTGTCCGCTTCATCCAGAACCAGAATTTCCAGCCGATCAAGCTGAATCAGGCGTTGCCCGAAAAGATCGAGCAATCTGCCTGGAGTTGCGACGACTATGTCGGGGATCTCCCGAAGTGCTTTCGCCTGTGGTGCCTGTGCCACTCCGCCGAGCAACACGGTGAACCGCAAAGGGAGATATCTGCCGTAGGCGCGCAGGCTTTCGCCGATCTGGAGCGCGAGTTCCCGTGTAGGGGTCAGAATGAGGGCGCGCACATGCTTGTTGCTCCGACCTTCGCGTGTGTTCAGAAGGTGAAGCATCGGCAGGCAGAATGCCGCGGTTTTGCCTGTTCCTGTCTGGGCGGTCGCAAGCAGATCGCGGCCCTCAAGAACACGCGGGATGCTGTCCAGTTGAACGGGTGTGGGGGTCTCGTAGCTCTGGTCCACCAGTGCGCGGAGGATTCGATCGTCGAGACCGAGTGAATGGAATGGATTGGTGTTCATGAAAAACTCCTGTCTTTCTGTACCGAGACCAGCGGCGACTAACTCTCGGTGATACAGTCAGAACAGGCCGGCGATCGTCAAGAGGGGTTGACGGGGGCGGGCATGTGAGCCGAGAAATAACGCAGACAATCTTCGGAAGGTTTGCTGGGCACCGGTATTGTCCCGTATGGACTGATTCCCGATACCCGCTTTTCAAATATACACAAAATCGCGATTTATGCAACCATGGGCTGGGACGGTACCCTTTCGGAGCCGCCACCGTACTTCCCGGAAGCTCCGCTCAGGCGTGTTTCTGGAGCGCCGGTGGATCATGATCCCTCGCAGGAAACGCCGGCAAGGGCGACGGAGGCTTTTGCCTTTGAGGCGCTCACGCTGCGTGCGATACTTCTTCAAGCCCGAAACGCGTCTTCCTGACTCGCGACATTGGAGTGCACCATGCATCGCATGACAATTCCATGGATAACGACAGCACAAACAACTCGCGGCGGTCGTGGAGGGACAACCACGGCGGAACGCACCATCGCGCTGAAATGTGACCTTCCGGATGAACCTGCGGTGCGCGTTACGGGTGAATTGACGCTTGCGCGCCCGGAACGCGAGGCCACCCTTTCGGTCGGGTCATCCGTGTGCACGCTGGGAGTGAGCGGCGACGCATCCGACCCCTACCTCCTGCACGCACGGGCATGGGTTTCGGATCCAGATTCCCCCCGCGGTACCGTGGCATACCGCCTTGTTCCCGATGTCACGCGTTGGGCTCATGACGAAGCGGGCCGCGAGCAGTACCGACGGGAATTTGCACATGCGAAGGGATGGGCGGAACACAGAATTCGGCTCTCCATTGACGTCACGCCCTGCGAGGTTCGCGCGTGGGTTGACGGCCGGCTCGTGGCTTCGTGGAGCGCTCGGAACCCGCAACCCGGTGTTGCCTTGGTGCACCTTCCCGAAGGCGCGCGTCCGCACGGTGCGGCTGAGGTAACGATCCTCCCGGGTGAAGAGGAGTTCTTGCCCCTTGATCTGCACCCGTTTGCGCGAGGCGAAGACTTCTTGAACCTGAAGGAAACGGCGTATCGCGGTCGCGCACCTCGTGTGTTTACCTCCTCTCTGTCGTCTGATCCAAAACGCGCCCTCCTCCGCATACCGAGGAAGACGTACGATCGCGTGCACCTCGTGTGCTCTGCCAGCATTGAGGGGGGTGCTCTGCCCTCTGCATCGGTGGCGTTCATCAAACCGGAACGCGGCCATACCGTGTTTACCGAATTCTTGGTGAATCCTCCGTATCACACGCCGAAGACAATCACGGTACCTCTCGATCCATGCGCGTTCAGCGATTTCCTCAACGGCCCCGGCGAGGAAGCGCTGGAGGTTGAGTTCTGCCAGAGGATGGATTACGACGAAGGCCGTTTTCCCCATCCCGCCGGCCCGCCATCCGGCGTCCGGATTCACGAGATAACATTCGAAACCGCACCCGTTGCGCTCCGTGTTACCTCCTCCGCGGTGGGGCATGTGTTTCAGGGGACCAAAACTCCTCGTTTCTTTGTTCACCTCGAGAGCCAGCGGAGTGTTCCCGGGACGGTGCGCGTCGCGGTTGAGGTTGCGGAACCGTATGGTGGGAAGTCAAAAAGCTCAGCCAGAGTCAGGTTGGCGCCGTGGGAAAAACGAACACAGACATTTGAACTGCCTCAACGCATGTACGGCCGTTTCGGGCTCACGGTCACCGTCTCTCAGGAAGATGGGTCGCGGCCGCTGAAGCGTTCGACCACATTCGCCCTTCTGCCGAGAGACACGCGGAAGGCCACCTCAGACTCACCTTTTGGCATATGGTGCTTCTTCGAAAACCACCACGGGGTGCCACCAGAAATCGCCGCTCCGCTTTTCCGAAAAGCGGGTGCCCGTTGGACGCTGGCCAACTTCGTGGTGCGCGACGATCCGGACGAAACCCGAAAACGCGTGCAGACGCTCGCGGCTCACGGTGTTGGCCTGGCCTGTGCGAACGTTGCGTGTATCGGCAACACATGTAACGCCGGCGGAAACGACGTGGACGCCATGATTCGCCGCATGCATGCGATGCCCCCGGTCAAGCACTGGTTGCTGTTCTGGGAGACCTTCCTCAGCCGCCAGCACATGCGCGACTATCCTTTTGACATTCTCGGCAGGCCGGTCCGTGAGCTCACTCCCGATGAGGAGAGCGTGTTCAAGAATTGCTGGGATACGGCGATTGAGTACGCCACACGCGTGAGAAAGGAATTCCCGGAGGCAAAGCTCATCTTCGGGAACGGGCATCCGAACTTCATTGCAGCGTTCCTGCGGCGTGGATTTCCGAAGGAATACATCGACGGGTTCGGGCTCGATTTCGACATGTTCGTCTCTTCTCCGGAATTGCAGCCCGGTCCTCTCCATTGCCCGTTCAGCGGGTTGTTCTTTCTGAAAACACTTCAGGACCTGTACGGTTATTCGGAAATCCCGCGTTACCTCACCGAGGCAATCTACTGCTCCCAGTCCGAAGGATGGCTCACAGAGCGGCAACAGGCGGATCACTACGTCCGTTCTCATCTCCTCGGCCTCGCAAGCGGGGTTGTGCTTTTCGGGATGACTGCCGAACTGAACGATCCCGGGAGTGAGTACTTCTACGGATCATACGGGCCGGTAGGGTTCCTGCGCCGTGCTCCTGAGCTGAATCCCCGTGAGAGCTTCTGCGCGTATGCAACCATGACGAGGATGCTGGATCGCGCCAACTTCACTGAGATGGTTCCCATGCCGTCGCCCGGCACGTACGGGTTGCGCTTCACAAAAGCTGACGGAAGCGACATCTACGCGTTCTGGACGACCACCGGAACGCGCCTGCTCACTTTCGGAGCGGAAAGCGGATCGGTGCGCACTACGGACCTGTTCGGCAACCAGACCGTGATTCGAAACGCTCGTGGGGTGTTCTCCCTCAATGTCTCCCCTTCGCCAGTGTACGTCGAAGGGGAAGGAATCCACGGGTTTGTTCTCGGAACTCCCCGCCATCGTCCCGGCCCGAAAACAAGCGAGCCGATCGTGCGTATGGGTGACCTGCCGTCATGGCGGCACGAAGCCGAAGACGACGCGTGGATGGAGCGGCTCGGGCGCGCGGGGAACTGGGCAATCACGGCGCCGACAATCCGGGGCAGGTTTGAGTTCTCGCTGAGAAAGGACCGGGCGCGCGGGCAGGTCCTCCGCGTATCACTTTCCGAAACGCCGGGCGCTCATCCTCTGCACCTTCGCTACGCCGTACTCCGGTTTTCCCGGAAGGTGCCCGTGAACGGAGCATTCTCCGCGCTGGGCCTCTGGATACGCGGAAACAGCTCCTCCGGACGTGTCCTTTACGAGCTGGAGGATGCCGACGGAATCGTATGGCGTTCCGTGTACAGCGACACCTACATAGATTTTGACGGTTGGCGGTACGTCCAGACGCCGCTCCCGCTTCCCGCTACGGAAGACGGATCACGGCTGCAGCCGTGTGGGCTCACACCGTGGGCAACCGAGACCGAACACCGCCACCCGGCATTGCCTGTCCGATTGACCGCGCTGATCATCGAAAGCAGGACTCACGTCGTGCGGGCAACCAGCCTTGACCCGGTCCCCGACACGACATTCGACGTCAGCGACGTTGTTGTCACCAAAGAAATGGTAGACCCGGAAATACGCTTCCGGTGGTAAGGAGGCGGCGATTCCCGCTCCTCCTGCG
Source organism: Candidatus Latescibacterota bacterium (assembly GCA_029547385.1). Taxonomy (GTDB): domain Bacteria; phylum Latescibacterota; class MWCZ01; order MWCZ01; family MWCZ01; genus MWCZ01. Next base: position 17,657 of record JAKPPK010000088.1, on the reverse strand, counting down.
TTTGGAGCAAAACGCCGATTCGTGAGGGAGATGCTCTCCCGTGTGCACGGGCAGTTCTCATCCGGCAGAGGACAACGCTCTGCCGGTGATTCCCATCATCCTTGGCCCGACGGGTTCCGGCAAAACGGCGCTGGTCGTGGACCTCGTTCGCGACGGACGCCTCACCGGTATCGAGGTTGTCTCCGCGGATTCCCGGCAGGTGTACCGTTTTCTGGATATCGGCACTGCCAAACCGACCGAGGAAGAAAGACACACGGTCCCTCATAACCTCGTAGACATCCTTGACCCCTCCGAAACCTACTCCGCCGGTCGATTTCGTCGGGATGCGGAGGCAGTCATCGCGGAGATCCTGAAGCGAGGTAGCACCCCGGTGGTTGTCGGGGGAACGGGGCTCTATCTGAAGGCCCTCGTGGATGGGCTCAGTCCCATTCCAAGGGTTCCGGTTGACGTGGTGGACAGACTCCGAGCCGAGATCACGTCAACCGGCCCGGCCGCTCTCCATGAGCGACTGCAGGAACTGGACAGCCGTTGCGCAGCGACGATCCAGCCGACCGATACCCAGCGCATCATCCGCGCGCTCGCCGTCCATGAGGCAACAGGGAAGCCACTCTCGCGCTGGTGGGAGGAGCATCCGGAGAAGCCGCCTTACCGTTACGTCTGGCTGGGAATCCGCTGGGATCGCCCGCAATTGAGGGACCGCATCGCCCGGCGAACTCGGGCGATGATTGCCTGTGGCCTTGAACGGGAAGTCCGATGGCTGCTCGACAGGGGGTACACTTGGGAGATGAACGCGATGGCCACGGTCGGTTACCGGGAGTGGAAGCACTGTTTTGCCGGAGAAATCACCCGTGAGGAGGTGACCGCCGCCATTGCCATTCATACGGCCCAGTACGCGAAACGCCAGATGACCTGGTTCAGAACAAACCCGCGCATCACATGGGTTGATGGTTCGTCGCCTTCCCTGAAGGATGAGGTCGTGCGCTGGTTGGATGACCGGCACGCGGAGGCAAAAAGATAGCCGGCGGGCCTGTCAGGCCCACCGGCCGTGCAATGCGCTGCTTGTTTCTTATTCGGTTTTGACCGTGATCATTTTCGGTTTCGCGTGCTCTGCCTTTGGCAGAGTAATCTCCAGCACTCCGTTGCGATACTCCGCGCTGACTTTGTCCGGGTCTACCACCGTGGGCAGGTTGAAGACCCTTTTGTACGTGCCGTACAATCGCTCAGCACGGTGCCAGGAGAACTTGTTGGCGTCCTCCATCGGCTTGCGAACACCCGTGATGGTGAGCGTATTGCGCTCCACGCTCAACTGGATGTCCTCACGATTGAGCCCGGGGAGGTCCGCGTAGATCCGAAGATTGTCAGCATCCTCAATTACGTCTACCCGGGGCGCCCAATCGCTCAGGGTCTCGCCTGAAAACTCACCGAAGCGCGAAGACAGCGCATCGAACAGGCGATTGATTTCGTTCTGAATGCTGGGCAGAGTCGGTACCATCGCCATATCCAATCCCTCCTTCCTCACACAGAAGTAATCGACTGAATGTAGAAGGCCTGAGCCATCTTCACGGCCTGTACATCGCCCATTGCAACCGCTGTGCCAGTGATTCGACGGCGCCGTGGAAAGACCGCGCAGAAGCCTGTTGGCGCGGTACCCAGGCACAAGGCTTACATCCCGCACGCTGTCATAATGGCGCCTTACCCGCGGTTGTGGCAAAGATGATGCCGTTTTGGCAGGGTGCGGCGCACAAGGTGGCACGGTGAAACGTTTTTGCGATATTTCATCCTGCGCGTACCCATTCCCACGTTGGCGCATCGGCCGTAACAGATCAGCCGTACAGAGGCATGTGAAATGGCATTCGAGCGACGAACACAGCTTTCCCTCTGGTATTTCGTCGGTGCCTTCATGATTCTGCTGGCTCTGAACCTGTATTTCTCAAAATCTCAGGTCGAACCGCTGAATTACAGCGTGTTCCGGCAGTATCTGAAACAGGGACGTATCGTTGAGGCGACTCTTACCGCCCAGCATATCACCGGTGCGATGCGAACCGGTACATCAACCTCCACGCTTGCCCGTTTTGTGACGGTGCGCGTGACGGACCCTGAGCTTCTGGACCTTCTCACCCAGCATGGAGTCATCTTCCGCGGACGCGTGGAAGACACATGGGTAACCGAAATGTTGGCGTGGATCGGTGGCATGGCGGTGTTTTTCGTCATCTGGATGTTCCTCATTCGGCGCATGGGGGGACCCTCCAGCGGGATGATGTCCATCGGAAAGAGCAAAGCCAAGATCTACGTCGAGACGGAAACCAAAGTGACCTTCGCCGATGTCGCGGGAATTGACGAAGCGGAAGAAGAAGTCCGCGAAGTGGTGGAATTCCTGAAAGAACCGGAGCGTTTCCGGAAACTCGGCGGGCATATTCCCAAGGGAGTCCTGCTGGTCGGTCCTCCGGGGACCGGCAAAACCCTTCTGGCGAGGGCAGTGGCCGGGGAATCCGGGGTGCCGTTCTTCAGTCTGTCCGGATCCGATTTCGTGGAGATGTTTGTCGGCGTTGGCGCCGCGCGCGTGCGGGATCTTTTCCAGCAGGCGAAGGAGCGGGCGCCCTGCATCGTTTTCATCGACGAGCTTGATGCGCTCGGCAAAGCGCGGGGGATGAATCCGCTGGGAAGCCACGACGAGCGGGAACAGACTCTCAACCAGCTGCTTGTCGAAATGGATGGATTCGATGCGAACGTAAGCATCATCATCATGGCGGCGACGAACCGGCCGGAAATCCTTGACATGGCTTTGCTGCGTCCAGGGCGTTTCGATCGTCAGATCGTGGTGGATCGGCCTGATCTCAACGGTCGCCTGGAAATCCTGAAAATCCATGCGAAGCGCGTGAAACTCGACCCGGAAGTTGACTTACGGCAACTCGCCGCGGGAACGCCCGGAATGGTCGGGGCGGACCTCGCCAACGTGGTCAATGAAGCAGCGCTTCTGGCCGCTCGACGGGGGCACGACGCGATTTCCCAGAACGATCTCCAGGAGGCGGTGGAACGCACGCTCGTCGGGCTTGAAAAGAAGAGCCGCGTGCTGAATGAACGCGAGCGGACGATTGTCGCATATCACGAGGCCGGACACGCGCTTGTGGGTCTTTGCAGTCCGCACGCCACGCCCGTACACAGGGTGACGATAATTCCCCGTGGGGTGGCCGCTCTTGGCTATACGATGCACCTCCCCACGGAGGACCGGTACATCCAGACGAAGGCGGAACTGGACGCCGAACTGGGAGTCGTACTGGGCGGGCGCGCGGCCGAAGAAGTGGTGTTCAACGAAATCAGCACGGGCGCGTCCAACGATTTCGTGCAGGCAACCCGAATCGCTTCGAGCATGGTCAAAGACTACGGAATGAGCCGCCTGGGAGTGGTTTCGTACGACGACGAGAACCAATCCCGGTTCCTCCGCCAGATCTCGGGAGGCATGCCTCAGTACGGAGAACGCACGGCGGCGCAGATTGACCGCGAGGTGCGCGCGATCATTGATGAGCGGTATCAGCACGTCAAGAAGCTTCTAAGCGAAAAAAGGGAACAACTCGAAGCCGTCGCGCAACGTCTTCTGGCGACGGAAAGCATATCTTCAGAAGAGTTGCGCGAGCTTGTCGAAGGATGTGGAGCGAACAAACCGGCGCAGGAGGTGCCAGACTCTGTTCAAGGGGAGGGAGTCACCTCTGACGCGACAAAGGAGGACGCATGACAGTTGACGATCTTTCCAGCAAGGCCGCGTCACTGCGGCGTCGCGCGGTCACAGTTTCGCGCGAACACTGGGGTTATGTGTTGGTGGGAACGCTGCTCGCCATCGTTCTTGCAATCGGCGTGTACGCACTCGTGTTCACGCTCCTCAAACGCCGTCGGCGCACGTACTTCGAACGCGCGCTGGACCTGATCGACGAACTGGGGGAACGGAGAGAACAGATCGCCGCGAACCTGAAGCAGTTCGTTGCAGAAAAGGCGGACGCGTCCGGTGTGTCGAAAACGCTGGACCAGGCGCTCAAAGCAATTCGTCGCGAACTTGCGGCAGTGGAACAATCACTGAGGAAGGTTTCCAAGTAGCGACACGCACGCGCGACCCGGAAGCGGGACAGGCGGCACCAGCCTGTCCCGCTTTTTTTTGTGCATACCTTTCCGCGTTCCCTCCACATACGCCACCGCCGGATTGACCCAAATTATGACATTGAGAATACTTACAGAGTGTTCTTTGCGTCGTTTCTCATTCGTTGCCCCCATTGAGGAATTCATCATGGGTTTCGTACCGGTTCTGCTGGCGTTGTTCCCCGTTACAATCGTGTTCCTTCTCCTGGCGGTCCGGAAGACGCCTGCGGATATTGCCGGCGTTATTGGATGGCTTTTGACCGTCGGCATCGCGTGGGCGTTTTTTGAAACCCCGCTTTCCGTTATTCTGCTGGCCAGTCTGGCAGGCGTCATTGCGTCGTTTCCCATCACCATCATGGTGGGTACCTCGATCCTCCAGATCACCGTCATGCAGGAGGCCGGAGCGATCGCGCGCGTCGTTACGCTGATAAAGACGCTCTCGCCACGTGACAAAGTGGCCCAGATCATGATCATCAACGTGGGTTTCGGCACTCTTCTGGCAGCGCTCGGGGCGACTCCGGTTTCGATCCTGCCTCCGATCATGATCGGTCTCGGATACTCGTCGTTCGCGGCCATCGCCCTCCCCGCAATCGGGTACGACGCCCTTTGCACCTATGCGCTTCTTGGCATTCCGGCCGTCGTGTTCTCGGGTTTCGTGGGTGCCCCGGTCACCGAAGCGGGTGGCTATTTCGCCCGTTATATGCCGGTCATCAGCACGTGTATCGCGCTGGGTATGCTGTGGATAGCCGGGGGATGGCGGCTGGTTTGCAGGGGAGTGTTCCCCGCTATCGTGGCAGGGATGACGGCGGGAATCGTGGCGATCGGAATGAACGCGATGGGATTGGTCACGATCACGGGGATTGCCTCCGGAGTGGCGGTCGTGGTAGCCATGGCGCTCTACCTGCTGCTCCTCAGGAAACCGGTAATTGACCGGGCCGTGATGACGGATTCGGATCGGGCGGTTGAACGCAAAATGCCGCTTTCGGCAGCTCTCTCTCCCTGGATAATCCTGACCGCGTTCGCTCTTGTCGTGAACGCGCCCTTCCTTCCGTTTTTCGGCCTTACGTTCAAGACCTGGGCGATGCCAATCACGATCGTTCCGGGCAACCCGGAAAAGGTGAGGCTTTTCTGGCAGGCGTATTTCTGGGTTCTCGTAAGCACCGTGCTGGCGCTGCCATTCCTCAGATTGAGTCGGAAACAGCTTGGCGCTACCATGGTGAAATGGTCCCACAGAGCGCTGCGACCGATGCTCGCTTCCGCGGTCTTCTTTGCCATTGCTCTGGTGATGAACCACTCCGGTAAGACGGCAGACTGGCAGCTTTTGAACCCGGCCCACAACATGATTGCAGTGCTGGCATCATCCGCGGCGAACTCGTTCGGGGCGTTCTATCCGGCAATTGCGCCTTTCCTCGGGCTTTTTGCCGGGTTTGTCAGCGGGTCGGAGGCATCGGCAATTGCCATGTTGACCAAACTGCACCTCGAAACGGCAGGGAAAATCGGTGCAGTCGGCCTTGTTATCGCTGCGGCAAGTGGTATCGGCGGCGGTCTGGCGAGTGTGATTTCGCCGGCGAAACTCCAGAATGCAGCGGCAGCAATAGACCGTATCGGCGAGGAGGGGAGCGTCATCCGCACCACGTTCGTGATTTCGCTGATCATCACCGCAGTGTGCGCAATCATGACGCTCTTCTGGGCGTTTTGAGGGGACTCCGTTGAACCGGCACTGCGGGGGCAAGATCAGGCTGTGTGAGGCGAGGACCGAACTCGCCGTCGCGGCGGCGTCGTTCGTTGCGGAGGTGATTGCCGGTGCCGTCAACGCTCGGGGATTTTGTTCGCTTGTTCTCGCAGGCGGAAACACGCCACGCGAAGTGTATTCCCTGCTGGCCGCGCCGCCGTTCCGGGAGACAATCCCCTGGCAGGATGTGGAGGTATTTTTCGGGGACGAACGGTGTGTCCCTCCGGACGATCCGCAGAGCAACTACCGGATGGCGTTCCAGACACTGTTATCCAAGGTTCCGGTGAGGGCGGTGCACCGCATGGAAGGTGAAGCAGTTCCGCAGACCGCCGCTTTGCGCTACGGAGAGATTCTGGAGGGGGTGTTCGGGAAAGGCGTTCCGCGTTTCGATCTTATACTACTGGGAATGGGTGCCGACGGTCACACGGCTTCCCTGTTTCCGGGAACGGACGTGTTGAAAGAGAATCGGAACCCGGTTGCGGCGGTGTGGGTACCCAAGCTCGGTTCCTGGAGGATCACGCTCACTCTGCCGGTGATCAATAACGCCCGCACTGTGGCAGTTCTGGTTTCCGGAAACGACAAAGCAGACGCGCTGAATCGCGTCTGGAATGCATCGGAACCGGATCCGCAGCTTCCTGTGACGTTGGTTTGTCCCGTGGCAGGCGAGCTTCACTGGTTTGTCGACGGGGACGCGGCGCGCTACCTGCGCAGCGAGGGGAGAAAGGACAAGTCATGAAAAACTGTCAGTTCGGCCTCATCGGCCTCGGTGTCATGGGACAGAACTTCGTGCTGAACGTGGAGCGCAACGGCTGCAGAGTCGCCGTCTACAACCGAACTGCCGCGACGACCAAAGCGTTCGTGGAAGGGGCGGCGCGCGGGAAAAAGATCCAACCGGCCTATACGCTGGAGGAATTTGTCGGCGCGCTCGAACGCCCGCGGCGGATCATGCTTCTGGTGAAAGCGGGCGAACCCGTGGATGACATGATCCGGCGCCTGAGCCCGTTGCTCGCAAAAGGCGACCTCATCATTGATGGCGGGAACTCATTCTACCGTCACACCGAGAAACGAACCCACGAAGTGGAGGCCAGTGGGCTTCTGTACCTCGGCATGGGCGTTTCCGGTGGTGAGGAAGGTGCTCTTTGGGGCCCGAGTCTGATGCCGGGCGGTTCAGAGGCTGCATACAAGCTCGTCGAGCCGCTGTTGAAGCGTGTGGCGGCAAAAGCCGGAGAGGATGGGAAACCCTGTGTGGCCTATATAGGGCCCGGAGGGGCCGGCCATTTTGTCAAAATGGTTCACAACGGCATTGAATATGGTGATATGCAGCTCATTGCGGAGGCGTACCACCTCCTCAAGACAGTCCTCGGACTCACTGCGGATGATTTCTCGCGCGTGTTTGCGGAATGGAACGAAGGAGAGCTCTCCTCGTACCTCATCGAACTGACGGCGAAAGTATTCGCGAAAAAGGACGACGAAACGGGCAAGCCGCTCGTGGATGTCATTCTTGACAGCGCGGGTCAGAAAGGCACGGGCAAATGGACTACGCAGTGCTCTCTCGAACTCGGAGCGCCCGTGCCCACGATTACTGCGGCTGTTGATGCTCGCCTACTGAGCGCGCAGAAGCAGGAACGAATGCACGCAGCCGGGATCCTGCCGGGACCCGAGCCGGGAACGAAGCGCGTACCGAAAAAGGCGCTCATCAACGCGGTGCGCGACGCGCTCTACGTCTCGAAGATCTGCTCGTATGCTCAGGGCATGAGCCTTCTGGGAGCGGCGTCAAAGGCACACAGTTACCAGATTAATCTCGGGGTGGTAGCCGAGATCTGGAGGGCCGGGTGCATTATCCGTGCGCGCCTGCTGAACGACATCAAAACCGCGTACGATCGAGACGCCGCATTGCCGAATCTTCTTCTGGACGAGTTCTTCCGCGATGCCGTCGCAACAAGGCAGGCAGCCTGGCGGCAGGTGCTGCAGACCGGGATCGCCCACGGCGTCCCCATGCCGGCGATGGCCGCGTCTCTCGCCTATTATGACGCGTACCGCAGCGAACGCCTGCCGGCGAATCTCATTCAGGCACAACGGGATTTCTTCGGGGCACACACGTTTGAACGAATTGACCGCCCGGGTGTTTTTCACGTGGACTGGGAATAATCCGGCACCCCGGCGGGACAACAGCGCGAACCGCGTAAAAGGAGACTCACACGTGAAACCAGTTGGAATTGGCGTGGTCGGGTGCGGCAACATTTCCGAGGTATATCTCAAAGTTGCCAGGAACTTCGGAATCCTGAAACTGGTCGCCGTTGCGGATGCGATTCCCGAGCGCGCACAGGCGAAGGCGGAAGCCCACGGGTTGTTCGCCTGTTCGGTGAAGGACCTGCTTGCCAACCCAGAAATCGAGATTGTGCTCAATCTGACCGTTCCGGCGGCGCACGCGGAAATCGGAATGGCTGCGCTTGAAGCGGGCAAATGCGTGTACAATGAAAAGCCTCTGGCTACCCGGCGCGAAGACGCGCAGGCGATGCTTGCGCTTGCGGACAGGAAGGGGCTCCTCGTTGGCGGGGCGCCGGACACGTTCATGGGCGCGGGATTGCAGACTTGCCGGAAAATCATCGACGATGGCTGGATAGGAGAACCCGTGGCGGCAACTGCGTTTTTCATGGGTCACGGCGCCGAAAGATGGCATCCGGACCCGGAGTTCTTCTACAAACCGGGGGCCGGTCCCATGTTCGATATGGGGCCGTATTACCTCACCGCGCTGGTTTCCCTGATTGGTCCCGTGAAATCGGTGTGCAGCGCAGCGAGGGCGTCGTTCCAGGAACGAGTGATTGGAAGCCAGCCCAAGGCCGGACAGATCATCAAGGTGGAGACGCCTACGCACATCGCGGGAAGCATGGAATTCCAGAGCGGCGCCATCGCGACCGTAGTAACGAGTTTCGATGTGTGGGCTCATTCGCTTCCGAATATCGAGATCTATGGCACGACTGGATCGCTCCGCGTTCCTGACCCCAACACGTTTGGCGGCCAGGTATTCGTCAGGCGTTTCGACGCCAAGGAATGGGTCGAAGTGCCCTACTCGCATGGGTACAGCGAACAGAACAGAAGCATCGGGCTGGCCGACATGGCGTGTGCGCTGCGCACGGGGCGCTCCTTCCGCCCGAACGGGAGGCTCACCTATCACGTGCTCGATACCATGCACGCGTTTCTGGATTCTGCGCGCGAACGCCGTCATGTTGATCTTGCCAGCACGTGCGACCGTCCCGCGGCACTTCCGATGAACCTTTCGCCCGGCAGCCTCGGCGACTGACGGTGTTCACCCCTTCCATCCTGCCACAAATCCGGTTGGGGCAGGATGGGAGGGGTTTGCCTGGACTGTCATGCCTCCCTCTCGTCGTTTCGTTCTTGTCGTGTTCGCCGACGTTCACGGGAACCTCCCGGCCCTCGAAGCCGCGGCAGAGGACGCGAAATTCTTTTGCCCGGATGCGGTGGTGCACGGTGGGGACATCGTGAACGGGCCGGGTTCGCGCGAAGTGGTTGCCTTCTTCCTCGCGAAGGGATGGAACGGCGTAATGGGCAACCACGAGGACTATGTGCTCCGGTGTACCTCCCCCCGGGCGCCCGCGTTATGGAGATCCGAGCGGTTTGCACCGGTCAGGTGGGCTCGCTCACACCTTTCGCCCCGCCACCTTGATTGGCTTGCCGCACTTCCGAACACGATATCACCCCACCCGGAGACAACCGTTGTTCATGGCTCTCCGGGCGATTTCCGCGCGGCACTCCGCAGCGAGATGGATGATGAGCGGGCGGTCGCACTCTATTCAGGCCTGTCCTCACGCGTGGTCATCTGCGGGCACACGCACCTGCCACACGTTCGCGAAATTGGAGACAGGCTGTACGTCAACGCCGGCTCGTGCGGAATCACCCTCGACGGAGACGCAAGAGCATCGTACGCGGTACTCACGCAACTGAACGAAAACTGGTGCGGTGAAATTCGGCGGGTGGAGTACGACACACGGCAAGTCCTTGACCTGGCGCGGCGCACCTCGTGGCTTGAAGAAGGGGGAGGTGTCTCTGCCACCATGGTTCACGAGATGATGACGGGGATAAGCTGGACCACGCCTTTTGTGCGGTGGTGGACCACGCAATGCCGGGAACGGACGAGCGTCGATTCCTACCGCGAGTTCGCGCGAATGGGCGGGATGATTCCCTTGCTCTAGGTCCACTCATCTTCACGAGCGCTTGCCGTTGAGTTATCTTTATTATATCCACCTCGATCTTTTTGATGCTTTCGTATGATTTGCCTTACCGGTTGAGAATGGTGACCGCACAAGCTCGCGCTCTGTTCTGCCCGATTGGTTGGCCCGGCTTGCTCTTTTCTGCTTTGTGCGGGGCAATTCTGCTCGGCGGAATTCAGAGCGCATCTGCGGGGGAGAGCTCAGGCGAAACAGCTCCCTGGCGCTTCCGTGTCGGGCTTGCCACCGTTGGTGTTCGCCACCTTGACGTGGTGGGAGTCGGCATCACGGGAGAGTACCGCCACCCACTGGCGTGGCGCGGGGTACAGAGTGGTGGAGAAGCGTTGCTTATGCATTCCGGCGAACGCCGAATTCCCACGCGGGAAGCCTGCAACGATTTTTTTCTGAATGATACCGCGTACGTGTCGCATGTGTATGAGCAGGTGGGCAGCGTTGGCATCGGGGGATCACTCTACGTTCCCGTTCTCAAAGGCCCCGACCATGTCGGTTTTCGCGTTCCGGGTGTGATGGTTGGCCTTTCCGGCGGCCTGATGTTCGAAACAGATCGCGTAGGGTTGCAATCAAGCGATATACAGGCATACTATGGGTACAGCACACCCAGTGATACCGATGTTTCTCTCCGCCCGTATGTTCGACCGCAGATCGTGTTCATGCAGGGCGGTTTCGGCCTTTCCGGGAGTGCAATCATTTTTCCTCGATTCGCCAGGTGGACACTCGGCGTCGCGTACGCCTGGTAGATTGTCTCCCGGGGTAACCTTGGAACCGCGCGCCCGTTTTTCTAATTTTATTCTCCTATCCCTCCTGGCTGCGGGGGAGGGCGGATGTTCCGGCGGCAGCCGCCGTATCCCGGAGACGCCGCGTAACAAATCGTGAGGGCTGGTTGCATGTCTGACCTTGTCAGAACCGGGTTGCGTTCTTTTTGTCTTTTCGGCGCATCCATCGCGCTTTTGTCGTTTCTAGGGTGTCCTCCCCCCTCGGCGACCACCTCTCCCGCCGAAGCCCCCGCGGTAAGCCAGAGGGTCCTCGATTCGCTCCGTGCTGACACCCTGATGAGATGTCGGTACCATAGAAGTTTCGCGTACCAGTATGCGCGTAGCGGGCTGCAACAGGATGCGATCACGCAGTTTCAGAAGGCGATTCTTTACTGTAAGGACGATCCGGAAGTGGAGCGTTTTTACGCCCAGTACCTCGATCAGTGGGGGAAACGCGACAGTGCGTTCGTCCATTACCGGAAGGCGGGGGACCTGGATACCTGCCATGTTCTTACCCATTTCTGGCTCTACAGTTTCTACCACGATGCGGGTGATTACCAGGCGGCAATACGGGAGCTACTGACCGCGGCCCGCAATCAGGAAGACCCCGCGATAAAGTACCGCTGGCTCCGCAACGCCGCGGACATGATGGCTTCCGAGAACATGAAGGAAGAATCCTGCCAGATTTACGCGGAGCTCCAGCAGCGCGACCCGACCGACGGCGAACTTGCGCAGAGGATGCTTGCGTGCGTAGGGGATGACCCTGAAAAGCGGCTTTCGACGCTCCGTGCTGCCTGTATGGCCGACACAACCAACCGGGACATGTGCCGGTTGTACGCGCAAGAAGAAGAACGGGCGGGGAACGACGCAACGGCGCTTGGGATTTACCTTCGTTTCGCCCGCGAGGACTCCAATAACGTCGGGTCGTGGGAAACCGTGCTTCGTACGGCGAAACGGGTCAATTCGAACGAGGTGATTCTGCTTTCGCTGCGGCAACTTGCCCGTCTGGAGCCAAACAGCGCGGAACGCTGGGGTGCGGTGGCAGATCAACTCGGGGCAGAGAACCGTTTCAATGAGGCATGGGCACTTGTCCAGCAGAAGCTCCGTGAGTTCCCGGAAAACCCGCATCTGCTGTATCTTGCCGGGTTCTACTACAACCGCGCGGGAAACAAGCGGTCCGCACTGGAAGTTCTCGACCGTGCGGTGCTGACGGATGACCCCACGTGGCGTGGCCTTTCATTGAACCTGCACGATAGTATCGAACCCCCGTTATCAGAAGACGAGATCAACCAGGCCAAATTTTTCGGCCGAAAAGTCCCGCGAATTCATCGTTGCAGAATTCCGGGCAGAGAAAAACAGAACGAAGTAATGCAGTAAGTGTGACCGAACCGCGTGAAAAGCGGGCGGCAGAGTAGTTCGGTGAGCGTGCGCTGTACGGCGGGTCCGTATGGGCTACGCTATACCATGCAAACCCCTCGGAGGCTTCAGCCCGAGGTGAGGACAATCAGGAGGAACAGATCGATGGGTGGTCGTAAGGTTCTCACCATTGCCGCCGTCAGCGCATTGCTGTTCGGGATGGCAAGCGCCCAGACAGGAGCCCCGGCACAGGGCGGTGCAGCGCAATCGGCCGATACGGCGAAAGTCCAGGTATCCTTCGTCGTTACGCAGGATGGTAAGGAAACGGCGATACTCGAGAAAGGGAAGCTTGTCGAGGTCGTCGCAACGGTGAAGTTGAACCTGCCGGACGCCAAGAATGCGAACGTTCAGGTTATTGCCGACATCGCAGATCAGTTGAACATCGAAAACGAAGCCGACGTGAAGGTGAAGGGCCTGTACATTGACAATGGCAGCGGGTTTTCCCTTCAACCGACGTCGTCTGTGCGTCCCCGGCTCGGATTCCTTGCGCCCGAAGGTCAGACAGGTATTTCCGCGACCCAGCGGGTGAAATGGGTGCTGGATTTCATGAATGTCGCGCCGCGTGCGCCCTTTTCCGTGAATGCGGCAGTCGTAATTCCTCCCAGTAACGAAATCATCGGCCAGGCCCGCGCCGAGCAGATCCTGAAAGTCGTCAGTTCGCTCACGGTGCAGCAACTGTGGATTGACGGCGGTATCTTCATGTGGCCGCTGGGGTTCTGCCTGATAATCGGAATAGCGTTCGCACTCGAGCGCATGTTCACCCTCACGTTCGCACAGATCAACACGGAGAAATTCTTCACTCAGCTCGCGACAGCGATGAAAGATGGCGGGGTGGAGAAGGCCATGGAGGTCTGCAATGCTACCCGCGGCCCCGTGGCGGCAGTTCTGCGCGAAGGCCTTCTGCGCGTGAAGCAGGGCATAGACCACGTGGAGAAAGCCATTGCCAGCGCCGGGGCGGTGGAGGCGAGTTTCCTGCAACGCGGGATGATCGTTATCGCATCTGTTACCGTCATTGCTCCGTTCTTCGGGTTCCTTGGCACCGTGTGGGGTATGGTGATCGCGTTCAAAGCCATCGCTGAAGCGGGCGATGTGAACCCGACAATCGTCGCCAGTGGTATTTCGCAGGCACTTATCACGACGGTCGGTGGGTTGATTATCGCTATCATTTCGCAGTCTCTGTACAACTTCCTCCTTTCCCGTATCAACCGTATCGTAATTGATATGGAAGAGACGTCGACCAAGCTGGTCGATCTTCTCATCGAGGAAGGCATGGACAAACCGGCCAGTTCCTGACAGTCGACCGCGAAGGATATGAACCATGTTAATGGGTAAGGGCAATCTGGCTCCTTCCGTGGAAATCCCCACGGCGTCGATGGCGGACATATCATTCCTTCTTCTGGTCTTTTTCATCGTCAGCACGTCGATGAACCAGGACCGGGGAATAGGAATGACGTTGCCCCCGCCGGGCAACCCCATGCCGATTCCCAAGGAAAACATCGCGAGCGTGTGGATCAACAACCGCGGCGAGGTGGCCCTGAAATACCTCGGGCAGGATTACATTACCGTCACGTTGCCGGAGATGCGCGAGCGGATTGAACGACGGATCATAGAGAACCCGAACCTTGTCGTATCGTTGCTCGCTCAGCGGGACGCGGACTACAAAACGTTCATCGACGTTCTCGATGAACTCCGCATGGTAGGAAGTCGGCACGACTGGTCGAAGATCTCAATTGCACAACCCTTCGGATCAGCCGGTGTCGGCGGAGGCCCGGGCGGCCAATAAGGTTCGGGTGGAACAGAGCCACGACGTGAGGAGTCGTATACATGGCGCTTGTAGGTGGCAAATTCAAGGGTCCCAGCCAGCCGGAGGTGGTTATTCCGACGGCATCCATGGCGGACATATCGTTTTTGCTGTTGATCTTCTTCATCGTATCAACGGTGTTCGTCAGGTTCCGCCCGGAGTTTCAGCCTCAGTTGCCGAAAGCGGAGTCGGTCGACGCACTGAAAAACCGGCGAAACATATCGTATTTGTGGATTTCGCCGGACGGGATCATTCAGATTGACAGCTCTCTTGTGAATCTGAACTCGGTCGCCGGTGTCATGTTGAAGAAGATCCAGAAGAATCCGCAACTGATAGTGCTGATCAAGAGCGACGAGAAGACACGGTACGGCATGGTGTCGAACGTGATAGAAGAGCTTCGCAAGGCAAATGCGATCAGAATTGCGTTTGCCGCGAAATCAGAACTCGAATGACGGAGGGGATACGGCATGGTTGGCACCTCTGTTAAACCCCGTCGCGACATCGTCAAAACTATCTACCGGCCGGTTCTGCTCGTTTCGACACTCGTTTCTGCGTTTCTGTGCGTGGGGTTCTACAACCTAAACATGCGCATGGAAAAGGAGCGGATATCTTCGCAGAAGCAAGGGCAGGCGATTGAAGTGGTGGACATTCCGGCGACGGCTCAGCAACAGGAACAGGCTGCTGCTCCCGCTCGCCCGGCCGTGCCTGTGGAAGCCAGGGACGAGAGTCAGGTCCAGGACTTGACGATCATGGACACCGAGCTTTACCAGCAGGCGTCGGTTGCAGTGCCGGAAAAGCTGCAGGAAGCCTCCAACATCAGCCAGCAGGTAGAGCAGGAAGCGCCGCCCATGGAGTTCTGGATGGTGGAGGAAAAGCCTACGATTGTCACGCAGGCGATTCCTGTCTATCCGGAAATCGCGCGTCAGGCAGGGATGGAAGGCGATGTCATCGTGGAGATGGTTATCGGTACGGATGGCAAAGTCCAGAGCGTCCAGATTCTCCGTGGGCCACCCGTTTTCCACGATGCGGCGCGGGAAGCGGCAATGAAAATGACCTTCACACCCGCGAAGCAGAATGACCGCCCTGTACGCGTGAAGGTATCGCAACGCATCAGTTTCCGGTTGCGCGGCTGAGAACGCAGAATCCCGGTTTTTTGATCGCTGGTTTTACCCTCACACCGGTCTACCTCGTACATTTCGGGGTAGGCACTGGTGTGAGGGTTTCTTGTTTTCGCGATGCACTCGCGCGGGACATGGGTATTCTCGCGGGAAGGCTCCGGCGCGCGAACGCGGTTTGCCAGAGGCGGCCTCGGATGAAGTGGTTTCACCTGACACTGCTCGTGCTTTTCGCGTGTTCTCCGATCGTCGTACCGGAAAAGCCGACGATTGTGACACAGGCGGTACCGGTATATCCGGAGAGCGCCCGCCAGGAGGGAATTGAGGGCGATGTACTGGTGGAGATGGTCGTGGGCGCCGACGGGATGGTGCAGGATGTACAGATTTTGAGTGGACCATCGGTGTTCCACGAGTCTGCACGGGAGGCGGCGGCCAGAATGGTGTTCTCGCCTGCGAGGCAGGATCACCAGAGCGTTCGGGTGAAGGTTCTGCAGCGTTTCAGTTATCGCTTGAGTTCGCAGGCGCTGGCTTCTCGGGATTCCACTGCGGTGCCGTCTCTGAACGAAGAGATTCCGCTTCTTGAGTATGCCGAGGTTGAAGTGAAGCCTTTCCCGGTTGGTCCACCGGTTCCGGAGTTCCCTGAGATTGCACGGGGCGTTGGTTTCGGAGGAGAGGTCGTTCTTGATATCATCATCGGCGCGGACGGGAACGTGGAGAGTGCGGTGGTCCGTGAGGGGCCGCCCGAGTTCCGGGGTGCTGCGCGTGAGGCCGCAAAGAAGATGGTGTTCACACCGGGAATGCACGGTAACCGTCCTGTTCGGGTGAAGGCGGTGCAACGGATCCGGTTCCCTTTTTCTCCTCAGTAACGGCTCGCCGGAAGCCGGAATGCCGGTCGGGCGAAGCCTTTGTCGTTCGATTCCGCGTGCGGTACGCCATTTGCACAATCATTCTGCAGGCAGACTGAAAAGCTCGGTTTGCATGCGGCGCGTGTTTCCACGTTATTTTTAACGGTTGCGTCCGGTCCCGCCGGTTGTCACACGGCGTTGAGGAAATGATCAAACGGGGAGTGTTGTTATGAAACGGATGTTCTACGCTGCGGTGATGATCGCTTGCAGCGGCGTTCTTGGTTCGCCTGTACGAGTAGCTGCTCAAGTTACCGTCGTAAAGCCGGAACTGACGGCGGAGCAAGCACTGGCGCTGAACGCGGTTCGCGATTCGGCCCGAACGTTGTTTCAGCAGAGGAAGTACCGGGATGCCGTGGAGGCTTACAAGCGCTCCCTTCTGATCGACTCGACGGACGCCGCGACGTATTTCAACCTCGGTCTCGGGTATCAGGTGCTGGGGAATGACGACGAAGCTCTTGCGATGTTGAATCGCTCCGTCGCGTTGGATTCGCTTTTCGCTCCCGCGCACCTTGAGGTCGGCAAGGTGTATCTCAAAAAGCAGGAACTGGAACAGGCGGAAGAGGCATATCTCGCGACCAAAAGGATTTTTGCCGATTCCCTTCAGTATTCCATGGCTGCTGACCAGGGGCTGAACAACGTTGCTATCGCGTACAGCAATCGTGCGGTGGTGGGGATGCGCGAGAGGAACTTCGGATCGGCGGAAGCGGACGCAGAGAAGGCGATTTCGCTTTCTCCGGACATATCGCGCGGGTACGTCGTTGCGGCAACCGTGTACGAGAACCAGCAGAAATATGACGAAGCTGAGCAGCGCTATCGTGCCGCAGTGGATCGCGCGGAGAACGATCAGGTGAAGGCGAACGCTCTCGAAGGGATCGCGCGATCGATCCTCGGGCGCGTGAGAGATTCCCGCAACAACGCAGCCGGGGTTCGTTCGGCGCGCGTCTCTGCCGCCGAAATCCTGCGTCAGGCGGTGCAGATTGATACGATGAACTTCACTGCGCTGGTGAACCTTGGCAACACGCTGTTTGATCTGGAACAGTACGCGGCTGCGGAATCCGCTCTCGTGCGGGCGGAGAGCCTGCGTCCGCGCGACTTTCGGCCGCCGCTCAAGCTTGCCGAAACGTACATGAAACTGAACAAATGTGGGGAGGCTGAGCAGGCGGCTACGCGTGCGCTGGCGGTTCAGCCGGGGAACGCCTCTGCCCATGCAACCCGTGCGGAAGCGCTGGAGTGCCTTGGGCGCACTCGTGAAGCGCTGGACGCGTACGTTCAGGCCAGCCGCGATCCGCGGTGGAAGCAGTATGCTGATCGGAAGGCGAAAACGCTGCGGGAACAACTAGGTCTGCCCGCGCAGAACTGAAGGCGCTTCTGGCTGAAGCGATGCGGGGCGGCTGCCTGGAGGCGGACCGCCCCTTTCTTTTTGCGGCACGCGGTTTGCCGGTTGTGGTTGGTGCAGGGGTGTTGCGGGCCGGCGTCCGCTGCGTATGTTTGCGTACAAGCTGGAACGTCGGCTGCGCCGTTCTCATTGGCGCAGACTGAATGAGAAGGAGCCACGTCGATGCTG
>JAKPPK010000055.1 GCA_029547385.1 Candidatus Latescibacterota bacterium | reverse complement strand
ATGTCCAGATCCTTCGCAAGCGCTTTCAGTGCCTGGGAGATGACGGCGACTTCCTGGGCGCGCCCTTCCCTGTGCCCGGGAACGCGCATAAGCTGCAGGTAGTCGACGATGATCAACTGGACGCTGTGTTCGTGGACGAGTCTGCGGGCCTTTGCGCGCACTTCCAGAGGGGAAAGCGCGGCGCTGTCGTCAATGTAGATCGGCGCGTTCGCAAGGGTCGTAACGGCTTTGGAAAGCCGGTTCCACATGTGCTCGTTCAGTCTGCCGCGGCGCACCAGTTGGCCGTCCACGTGCGCCTCTGCGCAGAGAAGCCGCTGGGCCACGGATTCGGCGGACATTTCCAGCGAGAAGATGCCGATGGGTAGTTTGTGCTGGAGAGCCGCGTTCCGCGCCATGTTGAGCACGAGTGCGGTTTTTCCCATACCCGGACGCGCCGCGACGATGATCAATTCGCTCTTCTGAAATCCGGCGGTCATCTCATCAAGCGCGGCAAACCCGCTCGGAACCCCCGTAACTTCTCCCTTGCGCGTGCTGACCTTCTCGATCCGTTCGTACGTCCGGTGCATGATCGGTTCGATATGGGAGAATCCCTCCCTCCAGCGGTTTTCCGCCAGCTTGAACAGGTCGTTTTCGAACCTCTCGAGGTTGTCGTAGATTGTCCCGGTGGTATCGTACGCGGAATTGATCAGTTCGCTGGAAAGCGCGATCGTACGCCGGCGGACCGCCAGTTCCAGAATCTGTTGCGCGTGGTATTCCACGTTCGTGCTTGTACCGACGCTGGCGGCGATGTCGGCCACATACTCCGCGCCGCCGGCTTCCGCAAGCTCGCCTTTCCGTGTCAGTTCCTGAATCACCAGCGGCAGGTCGGCCGGCTGATCGGCTTCGTACAGGCGCACACACGCATCGAACACGAGACGGTGCCGGCCCCGGTAAAATGCGTTCCGATCCAGCATGGAAACGACCTTGCTCACCGCCTGCCGGTTGAGCATCATCGCGCCGAGAACCTGCTGTTCGAGCAGGATGGAATGGGGCAGTACCCGCTCCGCACCCGCGCTCGCGAGTTCTTCCATTGCTTCCTGCGCAGGACCTTCATTCCGGCCCGCCATACTCTCCTCTCCTCATGCCTTCTTCGGCCGCAGAATGGTCCCGTCGAGTTCGTATCGTGCTTTCTGCAGGTCGTCCCACGACAGCGGCTTCCACTGCGGGTTTCGGAGCAATGCGGCGGGATGGTACGTGACCAGCACTTTGACGCCGCGGTAATCGTGGAACTTACCCCTCAGACGGTTCAACCCCTCGCCGGTGTTCAGCAACGCCTGCGCCGCCACCCGGCCCAGTGCACAGATGATCTTCGGGCGGATCAACGCGATCTGCCTGTCCAGATAGGGCTTGCACTGCTCCATCTCGCTCGGCAGAGGAGTCCGATTGTTCGGAGGGCGGCACTTCAGCACGTTGGCGATATACACGTCCTCCCGTCTGAGCTTCATCGCTTCAATCATTTTTGTCAGTAATTGCCCCGCACGCCCGACAAATGGTTGCCCCTGAAGGTCTTCTTCTTCTCCGGGTGCCTCCCCTACAAACATGAGGTCGGCATTCGGGTTGCCCGATCCGAATACGAAATGCGTACGCGTTG
>JAKPPK010000048.1 GCA_029547385.1 Candidatus Latescibacterota bacterium | reverse complement strand
TGGCACCCGTCGTATCGGATACCCTTTCCACGATGCATTAATACGTCTGGAAAGGTTGCAGTTCTCCCACGGCCTGGCAGCTCCGCGCGGTCAGGCCGCTTTCCTTGTAGGGGGCTCCGGTGCGATTGCCGGATATGCGGTGCGTTGAACAGACGTTCCGCCAGCCACAGATCGACGATCCAGCGTCCATCGCGAGAACCGCGGCTCTGTCTCTTGCCGCCGGCGTCGTCAGACCGGGCGATCGGATCGCAGTTCCAGTGGGCAGCAGAGGCATTGCGCATATCGCAGGGATCGTCAAGGCGGTGATCCACGCGCTTCGCGACTTGCGCGCGCAGCCCTTCATCATACCCGCGATGGGCAGCCATGGCGGCGGCACCGCGGAAGGCCAGGCGCGCGTCCTGGAAACGCTTGGAATCACCGAGCAGACAACAGGGGCACCCGTGGTATCCTCCATGGAGGTCATGCCGCTGGGTTCCACGCCCGAAGGTATCCCCGTCGTCATCGACGCGAACGCGGCACGGACAGACCACGTTCTGCTCATCAACAGGGTCAAGCCCCACACGGAATTCGGAGGTCGGTACCAGAGCGGCCTTGCAAAAATGCTCATCATAGGTCTTGGGAAGCACCAGGGAGCCATCCGGTACCATCAAGCCGCCGTGGAGATGCCGTTTGAAACCTTAGTCTTTTCAGCAGCTCAAGTCGTGCTCGAGCGCTTGCCTGTTCTCGGAGGTCTTGCCGTGCTTGAAAACGCACACGGGCAGGTCGCTGAGGTTGTGGCGGTACAGGCTGACAATCTTTTGCGCGATGAGCCAGCCCTTCTGGCCAGAGCGACGGAGTACATGGCAACGATCCCGTTTGACAACATCGATTTGCTGATTGTTGATGAGCTGGGAAAGGATATCAGCGGGTCCGGGATGGACACCAACGTCATTCGGCGCAAACACTGGGCGGATACCCGCATCGGGGAGATAGTAGAGCGGCCAGCGCCCCGTCGTGTGTTCGTTCGTGGTCTGACGGAGGCGACCGAGGGGAACGCTGCGGGCATCGGCCTTGCAGACTTCGCGCTTACGCGCGTCGTCAACAAGGTGGACTGGCGCAAAACGCGCGTGAACGCCATCACGGCAACGCGCCCGCGTGGAGCAATGGTGCCTGTCCTGTGTGAAAACGACGCGGAAGCAATCGAAGCCTCCCTGGCCTCCGCCGGAGTTGGAGACACTGTTGCCGCGCGTATCATCCGAATACGGAACACCGCGTGCCTGAACCACATGCATGTCAGCGACACTCTCCTGCCACATGCTCATGCCGAAGCGTCTCTCACGTATGGGGAAGAGCCATTCGCGCTTGCGTTCGATGAGGACGGCATGTTGGTGCCGGACAAACTTCCACGAGGGTCTTGATCCAATTCCGACTTCCGCGCGCAGAAAAGTGCTGCAGAGACCATCCAGCCAATGCATGCAATCGGACAATTCGTTACTTTCGAAAATGCAAGAGGATACCCGCCCGGGTCATTTGGCATTTCACCGTATTCATTCTGTGGAGAACATCATGCGCGTACTGGTAACCGGTGGGGCCGGTTTCATCGGTTCTCACATCGTGGACGGCCTCGTCGAACGGGGACACTCGGTCAGCGTCGTGGATAACCTTTCGTCAGGGAGAAGGGAGAACGTCAATCCGGCTGCACGACTTCACGTCGTCGATGTGACATCGAACGAACTGGGGAAGGTCATGGAGGAGGAGCGCCCCGAAGTGGTATTCCACGAGGCAGCCCAGATGGACGTTCGCAAGTCCGTGGCCGATCCGCGTTTCGATGCCACGGTGAACATCCTCGGGGGCCTCAATCTGTACGAGGAATGCGTCCGATTGAAGGTTCGAAAGGTGGTGTTTGCTTCTACAGGCGGCGCAATTTACGGCGAACAGGAGACGTACCCCGCGCCCGAGACACACCCGCAACAACCGCTTTCGCCGTACGGAATAGCCAAACTCGCCAATGAGAAATACCTGTACTTTTACAAAAGCACGTACGGGCTGGAACACGTAATCCTCAGATACGCGAACGTGTACGGACCGCGACAGAGCCCCCATGGCGAGGCCGGGGTCGTCGCGATATTCACGTCGCGTCTTCTTTCGGGGCAGGTTCCGACAATCAACGGAACTGGAGAACAGACGCGAGATTACGTGTACGTGGGAGACGTTGCCGCTGCGAACATGGCTGCACTCGATTACGGCAGCAGCGACGTGTTCAACGTCGGAACGGGCATCGAAACCGATGTGAATGAGCTCTACGCGCTCCTCCGCGACGCTGTTGGCACCAGCGTGGAGCCGATCCATGGTCCGGGCAAACCGGGTGAGCAGATGCGGAGCGTGGTGGACTGGCAGAAAGCGCACCGTCTCCTCGGATGGTCGCCGGCGACTCCTCTCCCAGAAGGTTTGAAACGAACCGTTGAATGGTTTCGCCAGCAACGCGTATAGGTGTTGAATGCACGGCGCAATTGCCCGAACCCCTCAGAACCGGTTGTTCGGTGTTGACACACGCGGAATGCGAGCGAACGCGCTGTTTCTCGTGGTGGCACTTGCGTTTTCATGGGGACTTGGGACCGCGCGCGAGAGTAACACGACGGCCTTTGCACCCATCTTCGTAACGCCGCGTGACCCCGTGTACGAATTCCTTGACCGCGCGGAGACAAAGGGCCTCCTGAGTAACGCTGAGCTTTCGATGAAGCCCTGGACCCGCCTTTCAATCGCACGGGCGCTCCTTGAAATCAACCGCGCCGATTCTTCTGTGAATCGTCTCACTGCAGTGGACAAGGCGCTCCTGCGCTTTTTCGCAGGCGAGTACCGGTACGAGATCCGCGCCATTTCGGACGGCGATCCGTTCAAGGACCTGCCGTCGGACCCTTCTCAGGTTTTCTCCGACCGTGTGGAGCGCTGGTCACGGCCATCATTTGAACAAGACGACATCGACGCCCGCGTCGGGATTGCCGTCGCGTACACCGCCCGGAGGGACACCGGTACGTTGTACCGGCGACACGCGGAGATCAACGGGCGTCTGCGGAAGGGGTCTCACTGGGGTTTCCAGGCTGCATTCCGCGATATCGCCGAATGGGGAAAATTCAGCGCACCGCCTCCTCCGTTCGATCGAACGCCGGGATTTGCGCATGTTGACGGCGATACAGGCCGCACATACTACTATGACGATCCTGAAGCTCTCATTTCCTATTGCTCCGGCTCTGTCACCGCGTCGTTCGGAGTATTCCCGCTCACGATCGGGCGAGGTCGCTTCGGCAACGTCGTTCTGTCCGACAAAGCGCCCGCGTTCCCAACCGTGCGCCTCTCGTTCCGGCCCTTTGACTGGCTTTCGCTGACGTACCTCCACGGATCGTTGCAAAGCGGCGTACCGGATACCACCGGCGCGTGGCACCGTGCCGCCCCCTCAACCGCCGCCTTCATGAGCAAATACTACGTCGCCCACAGAGTCGCGTACACCGGTATCCCCGGCATCGAAGTTGGCGCGGGCGAATCCTTGGTGTACGGGGGCCGCGGCGTTGCCGCCCGGTATCTGATCCCCGTGATACCTTTTCGCGCAGCTCAGCACAGCGAAGGCGACCTCGACAATCTGCAGATGTGGGGAGATCTGAGCGTGTCGCGGTTGCCCTGGACGAAGCTGTACGGGTCCCTGTTCATAGACGAGTTGAGCCTCAACC
>JAKPPK010000039.1 GCA_029547385.1 Candidatus Latescibacterota bacterium | reverse complement strand
CAGTTCGATGGGGGTGCCGGTAAACCCGATGAAGGAGGCGTTCGACAAGGCCTCGCGCATGTGCCGGGCAAAGCCGTCGATGAAGTCGTATTGGCTGCGGTGTGCTTCGTCGGCGATCACGACGATGTTACGGCGGTCCGACAACAACGGGTGTTGATCTTCCCCGTTCGTCGGGAAGAATTTCTGAACCGTCGTGAAAACGACTCCGCCGGAGGCGGTCTTCAAAAGCTCCCGCAGGTGTGCCCGGCTCTCGGCCTGCACGGGCTGCTGGCGAAGCAGTTCATGACAGCGCGCAAAGGTGCCGAAGAGTTGGTCGTCCAGGTCGTTACGGTCGGTGATCACGACCAGTGTCGGGTTCTCCATTGCCGGATGCAGAATTACACGTCCGGCGTAGAACGCCATCGTCAGACTCTTGCCCGAGCCCTGCGTGTGCCACACGACACCGACGCGGCGGTCACCGGGCTTGGCGTTTTTCTGGCTCCTGGCAAAATAGGTGCCTTCGCCTTCCCGCACCTGCCAAGGGGAAGCGGAAGGCACACAGGCGCGAATCGTCTCCTGCACCGCCGCATTCACGGCGTGGTATTGGTGATATCCTGCCATCTTTTTGATGAGAACGCCGCCGCCTACATCCTCGAACACAATGAAGTGCCGGATCAGGTCCAGAAACCGCCGCTTCTCGAACACGCCCTCCAGAACCACCTGAAGCTGAGGCAGTTTCGTGTCGGCCAGTTCCTCGCCCTCGATGGTCCGCCAGGGCATGAACCACTCGCGGTCGGCCGTAAGCGTCCCGATTCGCGACTGCACACCATCAGAGATCACCATTGCCTCGTTAAACGTAAACAGCGACGGAATCTGCATCTTGTAGGTCTGGAGCTGGTTGAAGGCCGACCAGATGGTAGCGGCCTCATCAGCGGCGTTCTTGAGTTCCATCACCGCCATCGGCAGGCCGTTGATGAACAACACCACATCCGGCCGCCGTTCGATCTGATTTTCGACTACGGTGAACTGATTGACTGCCAGAAATTCGTTATTCTCCGGGTCTTCGAAATCAATCGCCCACATCTGCTCATGTCCGTGCGATCCATCTTTACGCTGAACCTCGACCGGGATACCTTCTATGAGCATCCGATGAAAAGCATGGTTGTTCGCCACAAGCGACGGTGAGTCCGGCCGTGTCAGCTTGCGGAAGGCATCTTCCAGCGCATCCGCCGGAATCCGCGGATTGAGCCGCGCCAGCGCCTGGCGCAGCCGATCTTCCAGCACCACTTGGCCGTAGTTGTCGCGTTCTGCCGCAGGCATATCCGGGGCAATGTCTGGACCGAACAAGGTTTGGTAGCCGAGGTCGGAAAGCCAATCGAGGGCGGCGTATTCAATGTCGGATTCTGTCAGATGCGCCGTGATACATCCCCTGTAGGGGCGGGGTTACCCCGCCCACCAATGCACGGATTTTCCCGGTCCAATTGCCATTGCAACGGATTGTTCACGATGTATTCCCGGATGCGATTCAGCGATTCGTCATCGCGGATGATGTGTTCGTAATAATTGCGTTGCCAGACGGGTATGCCGGGGGTGCCGCGCATGATGTTGATGTGTTTGGTGGATTGGTATTTGAAATATGCAACCATTCGTCCCAACGTCGCCCGTAGGGGCGCGGTTTCCGCGCCCGTTTTGGTCCCCGCGCCCGATGCGACGTAGGGGCGGGGTGACCCCGCCCCTACGATAACGATGACACCATGCACATGATTCGGCATGATAACGAATTCATCCAATTCCACGTGCGGAAAATGGATCGGTATTTCATGCCAACATC
>JAKPPK010000019.1 GCA_029547385.1 Candidatus Latescibacterota bacterium | reverse complement strand
TGTGTGCTCCGAGGTCCATCAGTGGCCCGCCACCACTCTGTTCCGGTATCAATCGCCAGGCGTCGTCAGCAAGCGGGAGCGCTTTGAAAATCGTGGCTCTGGCCTCAAGCACCGTTCCGAAGCGTCCATCCTGGATTTCTTTCCGGAGGCGCTGATACACGGAACCGAACCTCATGAGGAAGCACACCTGAAGTTGAACTCCGTTCGCCGCGCAGGCATCTGTCATGCGCCGGCATTCAAGGGCCGACATACCCATCGGCTTGTCGCACAGAACGTGCTTCCCCGCCTGCGCCGCGGCAATCACCTGTTCAGAATGCAGGTACACAGGCGTGGCGATGTGGACGGCGTCCACCTCAGGGTCAGCAAGGAGCTCCCGCCAATCCGTGTACGCGCGCGGCACGGAGAACTCCTTCGCCAGAGCGTCCGCTCTTTCCCTATCCCGCACCATCAGCGCAACAAGTTCGGCATTTTTCGCCTGCCGGATCGCGGGCATGCTTCTCCGTCGGGCGACGCCCCCCGCTCCGATCACTCCCCACCGGACATTCATGCGTTCTTCCTCCGCTCCGGGCGTGATTCAAATGCTTCGGACCCCAAAAGCACTTTGAATGTAGAGCTTCGTGTGTAGCTTCACAACCGGCGCGCCGTTAATCCCGCTTGGGCGCCCGGTTCAGACCCGGTATATTGGTTTCTACGCACGGTCAATCACTCTCGTACCATTGAAACCATCTTCTCCGGAGGTTCATCATGCGCGAACTCGTCGAAACAAGCAAAGCGCCGCGACCCATCGCACCGTATTGCCAGGCCGTGAAAGCGAACGGTTTCGTGTTCGTCTCTGGACAGGGTCCGTTGGACCCGGCAACCGGGCAGATCGTTCAGGGCACCATCGAAGAACAGACGCGGCTCACGATCGAAACCATCAAGGCAATCCTTGAAGCGGCGGGAACGAGTCTGGAAAACGTGGTGAAGGTAGGTGTTTTCCTTCAGGACATGAAGGATTTCCGGGCAATGAATCGCATTTACGGGGAGTATTTCGGAGAAATCAAGCCGGCACGTACGACTGTTCACGCCGAAGCACCCGTTGACATCAAGATCGAAATGGATTGCATCGCAGTGATGCCGTGAGTAGGTGCCGGCTGACACCGGCATTGGTCGCTCTTCTTCAAAAGGAAAGGGGTGGTCCCGGAACCACCCCTTTCCGCGCAGGACTCTGCGGCGAAATTTAGGTCACGACCTCTTCTGGGTGAACTCCTCCACTCTGTGCCGGACTATCTCCCCTGCGATCATGTAAATCACGTCCTCCGCGATGTTCGTCGCGTGGTCCGCGATGCGTTCGAGGTGCCGCGAGACACTCAGAAGATGAAGCAGGCACACCATCTGTTCAGGGCTATTCCGAATACCGTCCTGAATCTGGTAATACATCTCTCTGTTAATCTGATCGACTTCGTCATCCGCAGCGCACACCGAATGCGCGAGTTCCGTGTCGCCATTTATGAGCGCATCCAGGCTCCGCGCGAGCATCGTTTTTGCTTTTGAGGCCATGCCTACGAAATCGAACGGGATGTCCACCCGTTCC
Organism: Candidatus Latescibacterota bacterium; assembly: GCA_029547385.1. GTDB lineage: Bacteria > Latescibacterota > MWCZ01 > MWCZ01 > MWCZ01 > MWCZ01. Next base: position 9,948 of record JAKPPK010000019.1, on the reverse strand, counting down.
TGCGTGGCGAGAAATGCTGCCCGCTCTGCAATATTGACTGCCAGATCACCGATCCGCTCCAAATCGTTGTTTATCTTGAGAACCGCGACAATGAATCGAAGATCGATTGCGACCGGTTGGTGTAACGCGAGCACCTTCAGGCAATCCTCTTCAATATCGATCTCCATTTTGTCGATATCCGGGTCCGATTCGATCACTTCCCGGGCAGCCGAGGCGTTCCGCTCGGAAATGGCTGTCACGGCCTTTTGAACATCCTCTTCCACAAAGGCTCCGAGCGCAAGCAGTTTCTTTTTCAGGTTATCTATTTCCCGTTGGAGGTGCCCGGACATCCCTGTGCTCCTTCCCAGGCTGGAGCTCTGGTCGATTTCAACCGAACCTGCCTGTGATATAATCTTCGGTCTGCTTCTTCTTCGGCATGGTGAATATCTGCTGCGTCTCGCCAAACTCCACGAGGTGCCCCTCGTAGAAGAACGCGGTGAAGTCCGAAACGCGCGCTGCCTGCTGCATATTGTGTGTGACAATCACGATCGTATAGTCCTCGCGCAATTCTCCTATCAGATCCTCAATTCTCGCCGTGGATCGGGGATCAAGCGCCGACGCGGGCTCGTCCATCAACAGGATTTCCGGTCCGACCGCAAGTGCGCGAGCGATGCACAGCCGTTGTTGCTGTCCTCCAGAGAGCGAAAGCGCATTCTGATCCAGTCGATCCTTCACCTCTGCCCAGAGACCCGCCCGTTGGAGGCTCTGCTCTGCGATCTCGCGAAGTCGGGCGCTGTTCTTTTCGCCGTGGATTCGCGGCCCGTACACCACGTTTTCGAAGATGGACTTGGGAAAAGGATTGGACTTCTGGAACACCATACCGACGCTTCTTCGAAGTGCCACCACGTCGGTCCCGTTCGAGTAAATGTCGTGTCCGTCAATGAGAACGCGGCCCTGAACCCGGGTCCCCGGGATAATGTCGTTCATGCGATTCAACGTCCGAAGGAACGTTGACTTCCCGCACCCGGAAGGACCTATGAACGCGGTCACCTTCCGGGGTGCCATCTCGACGCTGACATCAAAAAGCGCCTGCACCGAACCGTAATGAAAGTCGAGGTGTTCCACGACGATTTTCGCATCAGACGTTCGTTCACCCGTCTCTACCATCGGTACTTCTTCCTGAAACGGCCTCTCAAAAGAATCGCCGCCATGTTGATGCCGAGAACCAGTACCAACAGCACCAGCGCGGTGCCGTACTGCATCCCTCGAACTTTGGCGGCTTCCGGGTGTTGAGTTGCAAGAATGTAGAGGTGGTACGGCAATGCCATGACCTGGTCAAACGGCGACTCGGGAAGGTTCGGCAGGAAGAAGGCCGCCGCTGTAAGAAGAATCGGCGCGGTTTCTCCCGCCGCCCGCCCGATACCAAGGATTGATCCGGTCATGATTCCAGATACGGAATACGGAAGAACCGATCTCCAGATAGTCTGCCATCTCGTTGCGCCCAGGGCGAGGCTGGCTTCCCGGAGTTCCCGTGGAACTGCCTGCAAGGCTTCTTCGCTCGCAACGATGATCGTCGGGAGAATCATGCACGCAAGGGTCAAGCTTCCCGCAAGAACGGAAGCTCCGAATCCCAGGAAAATTACAAACAAGCCGAGACCAAAAAGACCGAACACAACGGACGGGACCCCCGCAAGTGTGATTATCGCGAACCGTACCCCCCGTGTGAACAGCCCTTGTTTCGCATATTCGGAAAGGTAGACCGCACTGGCGATTCCAAGCGGCAGAGCCGCGGCAATGGCGCCGGTGACGAGATATACCGTCCCAACTATGGCCGGAAAGATCCCGCCTTCAGCGCCGCTCCGTCTGGGCGAATCGAGAAGGAACGAGAGACTGATGGAAGGGAGTCCCTTCCAGAGTATGTCCAGAACAATGATGCCTACTGACGAAACGAGCAGGTAGAAGATGATCCGCATCGCCCAGATCGCGAGAAAGCCATTGGAGCGTTGTCTCATTGCCGCACACTGTACCGTTTGAGTACCCTTTGAGCAACGATGTTCAACAGGAACGTGGCCACAAGAAGGATTATCCCGACCCAGAACAACGCGCGGTAATGATCGCTTCCGAACGGGACCTCGCCCATTTCTGCGGCAATCGTTGCAGTCATCGTGCGTACCGATTCGAACGGTTTGAATGTGGTCTGCGCGGCGTCTCCGGTAACCATCATCACAGCCATTGTCTCGCCAATGACACGGCCCATTCCCAGCATCACTGCGGCGACGATTCCCGGCAGCGCGGCGGGAACGGTGATTCGCCAGATCGTCTGAATCTGGTTCCCCCCTAACGCCAGCGAGGCCTGTTTGTACGAGGCCGGGACACTGCGCAACGCGTCTTCAGAAACCGACATGATCGTAGGAATTGCCATGAGCCCGAGCAGAAGCCCTCCGGTGAACGCGTTCAGGCCCGTTTCCAGACCAAATGCTGCCTTTACGAACGGAGCCAGCACCACGAGACCGAAGAAACCGATCACCACGGACGGAATTCCTGCGAGCAATTCGATGAAGGGTTTGAGCGTTTCCGTTTCTGCCGGTCTGGCCACTTCGGAGAGATACACTGCGCCGATGACGCCGAAAGGAACTGCCACAACCGTCGCGATTGCGGTTACCAGTATGGAACCGGTGACCAACGGATAGATGCCGAACTGCTCTTTCTGGAACGACACCGGTATCCAGCGATCACCCATGAGCGAGGAAAGACCCGGATGTTGCACAAATGGTGCGGCTTCCCGGAAAAGAAAGAGGAAGATCAGCCCCACGAGAATGATGCTTGTGGAAGCGGCGACCACGAGTGTCACCTCGACACAGCGCTCCGTCCATTTTGTCCGCGGGCGTGGCATCACGATTTCCTGAGCGATGAACCGGTTGGTTTCGATGTCACTGGACGGGAACGTATCCCGTCTCCCTGACGATTCTTTGTCCATCAGGTCCCAGGCAGAAATCAACGAACTGCTTGACCGCTCCCGTGGGGTCACCATTTGTGTAGAAGAACAGCGGACGCGCGATGGAGTACTCACCCGAGTGCACAGCCGCCTCAGTCGGCATCACCGCCGCACCGGCCTCGGTCGCCTTCACCCCGAGGATCTTAACCTGTGGACCCGCCTCATGGGCATACCCGATGCCGACATACCCGATAGACCAGCGGTCAAGAACTACAGACTGGATGATCGCTGACGTTGCCGGCATCAACCGCACCGTTTGCGCGAAATCTTCCTTGTTCAGGACATGTTCCTGAAAAAACACGTACGTGCCGGAACTGGATTCACGGGAGAGTGCAGTAATCGGCTCGTTCGGGCCGCCAACCTGACTCCACCTTGTGTACACCCCCGTGTACATCTTGCGGAGTTGGTCAAGGAAAAGCTCTTGAACCGGATTCTTGGGATTCACCACGATCGCGATTCCATCGCGGGCCACCATGGTTTCCACCGGAGTGATCCCCTTCTGCTCTGCCTGCGCTCTTTCCGTGTCCTTGATATCCCGGCTTGAGGCGCAGATGTCCGTGGTCCCGTTAATGAGCGCGGCTATCCCCGTGCCCGAACCGCCACCGGTAGTGGATATCTCCACATCCCGGTGATTCTTCATGAACGCCTCCGCCCACATGCTTACCAAATGGACCATTGTGTCCGACCCCTTCACCGTCACGACGGTCACCTCGTTTCCTTTCTTCCCCGAACATGCTGCCAGCATTCCGAGGAGACCAATCGAGATTGCGGTGAGGGTTCGTGTGGTAACGTTTCTCATGTTTCACCTCCATTTCGGCAGTTGTGTTCACAATGAAGGTCGGCCGCTCCGGTGAGGATTCCGTTTGAACCGGGTTAAGGATTTGTTAGCGGGATTGTAATGGATGGTGCTGTGGGCACCGGAGCAAAGGGCGGAGGTGGGTCGCGGTGAACCCACCTCCATTCCTGGCGTTGCCCGGATCCGTGCAATTCGTTCTTTGATGGAAATGCACGACGAGCAAAACGCCTACCGGGCGGGAACGTACCCCGTTTCCCGGACTATCCTCTGGCCTTCCGAGCTCAGGCAGAAATCCACGAACCGTTTGGCGGCTCCGGTCGGAGCCCCGTTCGTGTAGAAGAAGAGGGGCCGCGCGATGGAATACTCCCCCGACCTGACGGTCGCTTCGCTGGGCGTCACCGCAGGGCCGGATTCGGTAGCCTTGATTTTCAACACTTTGACGCGCCGGCCCGCGTCATGCGCGTACCCGATGCCTACGTACCCTATTGCGCCACGATCAGTCGAAACGGATTGAATAATGGCGGAAGTTGCGGGCATCAGCCGAACCGACTGCGCGTAATCTTGCTGTTCGAGGATGTGCTCCTGGAAAAAAACGTAGGTACCTGAGCTCGATTCGCGCGAGAGGGCCAGTATTGGTCTGTTCGGTCCCCCAACCTGATTCCATTGCGTGTACACCGCGGTGTAAATCTTCTTCAATTGATCATGCGAAAGCGTGTTCACGGTGTTGGAGGGGTGCACCACGATCGCGATACCATCGCGTGCAACCACCGTTTCAAATGCGGATCGTCCATTTTGCTGTGCCCGTGCGCGCTCGGAATCCTTGATGTTCCTGCTTGCGGCACAGATGTCCGTCGTCCCGTTGATCAGCGCGGCTATCCCGGTGCCGGACCCTCCGCCGGTGACAGATATCTCCACGTCCGGATTCGTCCGCATGAACGCCTCCGCCCAGGTACTTACCAGATGGACCATCGTATCCGAACCTTTGATCGTCAACGACGTTCTCGATCCGGAGGACGCGTATGAGGGTCTTCCGGTCAGCGCCAGAGCGATGAACGCGCAGGACGCCAACATCAGCCTGTTTGACGTAATCATCGTGTTTCCTTTGTTCGAACGTTAGAAGTATGCGTAGAGCGGGTATTTGACCGCCACGGAAACCAGATTCGTGTCTACCGGATGCTCGCCGGCGACGTGCGTCAAAAGTCGAACTGGGCCCTGAGCTGGAATGCGCTCATGGCGCCGGCTCCTTTCGGGCGCGCAATCACGTAGCCCGCTTTCACGGATGTGTTGGGATTGAGGAACCAGTCGAGACCGAGTGTGCCGTCCGTAAGTGTTCCGCCTTTGATACCCGAGTCATCCAGGTCGAGATAAGAGACGCGCGCCGCAACTGCCAACGCACCCCACTCGCTTTTTCTCGGGTCGAAATTGCGCGTGGGAACTACGCGATCGGCGACACCCTGTCCGGGTTTGTACGGCCTGTGATCGTTCGTCAAGAACCATCCCGCGTAGGCGTATCCACCGGTGAACGTCGCGCTGCCGCCACCTGTTCTGGTCACACGGCTCCCGATCCCTTCCGCCTGCGCGAAGAAGCGCCCCTGTGAAACGAGTGTTTCCACCCCGAACAGATTGACCCTCTCTGCCGCGATGGTTGGGGTGTTGAGGAAATTCGGCGCAAGATTGACTTCGGGTTTCCGGCTGTACTTCACAACACCCCCGTTGGGATTTCTGGTGCTGCCCGAGAACCCGAGGTGAATGACTCGTTTCTGTTCTTTCGAATAGGCCGGCGCAAATACGACACGCCCCGAGAAGGCGTACTTCCCATCGCCACTGTTTTTGCCGTAATTGTCCGAATCACGGAAGACACCGGCAGCCCAGCCCGCACGCCCTGAGTAAAACGTGCCGCTAAGAAGAAGTCCGGCATTGTACGCCGGTGTGAAGACGCCTGCCAGCCCATATTCGTGAAATACCAGGTAATTGCTGCTCGTGATTTCCTCGAGGCTGAATGGCTCCTGCATGTGGCCCAGACGAAGCGTTGACAGCCCCGGCACACCGCGAAGGCCGATGTAGACTTCTCGGAAACTTGCGTCGCCGCCGCCGAAGTCGAACTCGGCCCGCCACTCGGTCGTGCCGTACGCGATTCCATCGACGTGAATCCGGGCGCGGCGGAATTCGGTACCATCCTGCAGGTCACCAAACCGCCTGGTCAGCGAGTCGGATTGGGAAGTGAAGAAGGTCCAGTCCTGGTGGATGCGTCCGCCGACACGGATGCGGAACTCCTTGTCCGCCGTCTGCAGTACCAGTCCCTTATCCCACGAGGGCGCGAGGGCTCCACCGTCAGCCGCTGGGGAGGGGATGGCAGCGGCCAGCAGAACGGCAGCAACGCCTGCCGCACCTACGCTGAGAACCGAACGCGTTCCGCGAAACATACGTGCTCCTTTTTGAGGGGTGAGACTACGGCGAAATCATTTTGTCATTCACCGGCGAATCCTCCGACCCGCAGTACAGAAAGTGCCCGAGTCCATTAAGAGAACGTTTCGTACCGGTGAGTTTTTTGCGAATTTTGAGAACCACCCCGTCGATCGTGCGTTTCGCACGGGTGTCGATGTTCCTGCTCGTGGGACGCATGGTGTGCGATCCGCACCGGTCCGGTTGTGTTCCCATCCAACCCGAAAAGGGGCCCTGCACCGTGATACCGTATTCACTAACCCAGCCTCAACCCTTTCGTGCCAAACGCCTGTCGAGTTACGACCGCGCCGGAGGGAACAACGACTGGATACCCATCGGCGGCCGGTCTACGTGCGTCATAGGAGACATCCGCGGACCCGGAATCATCTCACATCTGTATTTTACGGTGAACAGCCCTGATCCGCATTACCTCCGTTCTCTCGTCTTGAGATGCTTCTGGGATGACGAACCGTTCCCATCTGTTGAGTGTCCGTTGGGCGATTTCTTCTGTGTGGGGCACGGCGCGGTCAGCACGTTCGAAAACGCTGCCTTCAGTATGGCCGCGAACAAATCGAAAACATACGGACGCTTCGCCCCGATGAATTGCTGGGTGCCCATGCCTTTTTCCGAACGCGCGCGCCTTGAAATAACGAATGACCCAGATATACCTGTTATCGCTTTCTATTTCCACATCGATTACCAGGAGTACGAGCAGTTGCCGGGAACACCATGGTATCTGCACGCTACATGGCGCCGTGAGAACCCCTGCGACGGATGGAAAGGGACCGGTTCAGTCGTCTGGGGGCCCGAGTGGGCTGCACGACATCAAACGGAAGAGGATAGCAACCTGACAGGGAGTGGGAATTACGTTATCCTCGAGACGAGGGGACGCGGAACGTATCTCGGATGCAATCTATCGGTGGACAATCTCTACAAAGGGTGGTGGGGCGAGGGCGACGACATGATTTTCGTCGACGGGGAGGTGTGGCCGCCTTCCTTGCACGGCACCGGAACGGAGGAATACTTCGGACAGGGCTGGGGGATGCAGGACGTCCAGCACCAGTACTACGGGCTATCGTATCACGAGCGTGAGGACTTCAACGACCGCGGCAAAGTAACCGTCTACCGGTTTCACGTTGCCGATCCGATACCTTTCCGCGAGTCGATCCGGGTAACACTGGAGCACGGGCATGCCAATGATCGTTCGGACGACTATGCCTCAACCGCGTACTGGTACCAGGCCGAACCGCACGTGCCGTTCGCCGCTCTGCCAGATGTGGGTGCTCGCCTGCCGAACGCGTGATTTCACCAGACGGTGTACCCACCGTCGATGAGAATGTTCGCGCCCGTCATGAAACTGGAGGCGTCCGAAGCAAGGTAGAGTGCGAGGGGCCCGAGTTCCTCCGGCCTGCCGCAACGTTTCATCGGCGTGTTCTCGATCCAGACGTCGTTCTCTCGAGGATTCTGCCTTCCCCTCAAGGTCATTTCGGTTTCCATGTACCCAGGGGAGATCGTGTTGACACGAATACCGTACTGCGCCCATTCCCCCGCCAATGACTTCGACAACATGATGACACCGGCTTTGGCGGCGTTGTACGAGCACTGCGGCTGCGGATGATTCGACACCACACCGGACATGGACCCGATGTTGATAATGGAACCCCGTTTCCGCGCAATCATGTGCGGCGCCACGGCACGGCAGCACTTGAACACACCCGTCAGATCCACGGCAAGCACGTCTTCCCACTGAGCGTCCGTCATCTCCTCCGCGGGCGTGTTGATGACGATTCCGGCGTTATTCATGAGAACGTCCACCTGCCCGAATTCGGCAATCGTACGTTCGACCATCGCGTTCACAGATGCCGTGGAACGAACGTCCAGATGGACCGGAACAGCTCGATGCCCGGCGCTCACAAAGTCGCTCGCAACTCGTTCCGCATTGGCCAGCACAACGTCCGCAACAACAACTGTGGCTCCTGCGTCCGCAAACGTCCGGCAGAACACTTCTCCAAGTCCGCGCCCGCCTCCGGTGACAATCGCCACGCGGCCATCAAGCTGAAACACTGTGTTCGCTGCAGACATTGTCCCGTTCCTCCCCGATTCACCGTTTCCAGTATTCCGAATACGAGTCCATCGCCCGTACAACAGCTTCGATATTCTCGTACGGTGTGTGAGGGTACACGCCCCAGATCAGATGCAGGCCACCGCGAGGCGACCCAAGAGTCTTGACACACCGTCCGATGTGCCGTTCGCATTCTTCCGGCGTGCCGAATGGCGTAATGCTCTGCCGGTCGATATCAAGGTCGAGGAATACTCTGCCCCACGCAAGCTCGCGGAGCGTCTCAAGGCCGTTCACAAGCTCCTGAGGGTTCAGAATCGAAACGCCGCACTCGATCAGATCGGGGATGATATCCACGATGTATCCATCAGTGTGAAGATGAACACGCACGCCATTCGAGCGCAGATGCTGGAATATCCGCATGTAGGAAGGTTTGATGAATGTTCGCCACGCATTCGGAGAAATCGGAAGCCTGTTCTGGAGCCCCAGGTCATCGCCAAACGAGACAAGATCCGCTCCGGCCTCAACGTACCGCTTCGCAACGTCGAACCAGTAATCCTCGACGACGCCTATGAGGTCGAAAAGCCGCTCGTCCCGCGATCCGACATCCTCCATGAACGCATTGAATCCGCGAAGATATGTCAGGCGGAGAAACACGAAGCCGTGGTCAGTGCCGCCACGTGCCACCTCACCCCTGGCCTTCGCAGCCTTGAACTTTTTTTCAACCTCACTCCAATCCGTGAACTCCGCGGAATTTGGCCCCTTGTACGACGTCAGCGCGTCCCATTCGGCGACAGGGTGTCGCATCACAAGCCCGTCCAGTGACTCCAGCGGATACAGCCACTCGCAACCCCACGGATCCGTCCATTTGCTGTACGCGGGCCTGCTTGGCGTGCGCGAGGTTCCTACGTGAACGTAACGGGAGAAGCGTTCCATCCAGTCGAGGCGCTCTTTGTACTCGTTCCACACCGGATAGGTGATGCCAACGTCGGAGTTGACTGTCCCATCCCCGTCAAGGTCCAGCTCGCGGAAGAATCTTTCCCGTTCCGTCATCTCTTTTCCGCTCCCGGTCAAGGGTGTGTTGTTGCACCCGCAGACACAGCGTACATCCCACCGGTTATAGCTATCAAGCCGATGTACTGCACGAAAGAAAGGTTAGACTCGAAGATCAGCGCCGTAGCGAGTTGCGACAGCAGAAACGCGCCCCCGACTGCCAGCCCCATCGCAACATTCACGTTCATCGTCTTGTACAGCTCCATCATGAACCAGATGCTTGATGCGCCAAACACGTTGCCGATAATGAACCAGAGTGTCCGCGACGCATCCGGCAGGCTCCCCTGCTTGAAAGAAAGCGCCGCAACCACCTGCATCGCCCAGAAAATCGCTAACCAGAGCACGTTTGTCATTGTCATCCCGATCCACTGGTACGTTCCACGCCACCGATCAACTTGCGCTACCGATTTTCACCTTCCGCACGCGAAACGTTGGTGTTCCGACGATCGCACCGGAAAAAACCCACGTGAAGTCGTCGCCAACTCCGTCAACGTCGCGCAACAGATCGAACAGATTACCACTGATTGCCACACCCGTCACGGGCTCGGCGAGCTCTCCGCCACGGATCATGAGCCCCTTGCAGGGAATGGAAAAATCGCCGGATACCGGGTTGATCGCCGCATG